>NZ_MUFM01000064.1:0-3344 GCF_001996125.1 Salinivibrio sp. PR932
GCCATGTACCGATCACCGATAGTGAGAGGTGACTCGATAGATTCATGAAAATGACATTATTGTTTTTTATGCATTTATTCTCATTCTCTCACACTTTTCCGGATTACTATGAAAATGTTGTTATAAGTTATTATCGATACTTGACTGCCTAAAAGTATCTACTACAGTGTGAGTTGTGGTAGATAAACTAACCACTTTTTGATCACACGCTCACCATCTTGAGCAAATGCTGTCTGATGCGTGCTAGCGCAGAGGTCATGAGTGGGCACTTAGTTTATTGCAAGGTATGCAAAAGTTTGATGCAAGAGGGATGTTTCGCATGGAAACTGGTACAGTAAAATGGTTTAACAACGCCAAGGGATTCGGCTTTATTTGTCCTGAAGAAGGAGAAGGCGACGTTTTTGCGCATTACTCTACAATCCAAATGGATGGATACAGGACATTGAAAGCGGGTCAGACCGTCAGCTACGAGGTTCAAGAAGGACCGAAAGGCTACCATGCGAGCCAAATCGTCCCTGTTGAACAAGAAGCAGCGAAATAACAACGCGTTATTCGCGACGGTTACAAAGGAAAAAGCGAGCGCAATGCGTTCGCTTTTTTTCGTACTCGGCGCGCTCTATCTTATCGAGACACTTGCCCATCGCAGAACATGCTCATAGCAAGCCAAGTGCTTCTTTATAGTGCAACCGGCACACCGACACATAACGCTCGTTGCCACCGATCACGACTTGATCGCCATCAGCAATCGCATTGCCTTTTGCATCTTGGCGGATCACTCGATTGGCTTTTCGACCACAATGACAAACCGTTTTTAGTTCTACTAACTTATCCGCCCAAGCGAGTAAGTATTGAGAGCCTTCAAATAGCTCTCCTCGAAAGTCAGTGCGCAACCCATAACACAACACAGGAATACGCAATTTATCGACCACATCAGTTAACTCAAGCACTTGCTGTTTGGTGAGAAACTGACTTTCATCCAGTAACAGGCAGTCTACTTTTTCATGTTCTTGAATGGCTGAAACATGTTCGAATAAATTGGTTTCATTGTGGTACAGGTGCGCCTCTGTCTCTAAACCAATGCGTGAGCTAATTTTTCCTTGACCATATCGGTCATCGATTGCCGCTGTATATAACAGGGGCTGCATGCCTCGCTCTTGATAATTAAAGGCTGATTGCAAAAGTGTTGTCGACTTACCGGCATTCATTGCGGAGTAATAAAAATAAAGCTGCGCCATTGTTATCTCGGATTATTCGGTCATCAGGCTTAAAATCAATCCAGCATGCTACCGGATCTCATCAAAAAGGAAAGCCCCGACCAGCGGGGCTTTGCGCTCAATCCTATTATGAGGTAGTCGCGAGCGAGATTAGGCCATGGCTTTGCACGGGCGCTTTTTCAGCCACAGTAGCGCAAAACAAAGCGCGACAAAGGCCAGTGTCGTGGCAGCAAATGCCAACCATAGTGATACGGTAAAGCCAAGGACCAAAAAGCCAACCGCGGACACCAGAGCGCCACCAATCGCGTAAGGCAACTGTGTCGAGACATGATCAATATGCCCGCAGCGTGCCCCTGTGGATGACAAGATGGTGGTATCTGAGATTGGTGAACAATGGTCACCAAACACCGCACCGGCTAATACCGCCGACAGCATAGGTAACATCAAGGAAATTTCCGTTGCCGCAGCCAGATCGCCAGCGATTGGTAGCATGATACCAAAGGTTCCCCATGAGGTACCGGTCGCAAATGCCATCACTGCCGCGAGTGAGAAGAGCACAACAGGGAGTAGC
Organism: Salinivibrio sp. PR932; assembly: GCF_001996125.1. Classification (NCBI taxonomy): domain Bacteria; kingdom Pseudomonadati; phylum Pseudomonadota; class Gammaproteobacteria; order Vibrionales; family Vibrionaceae; genus Salinivibrio; species Salinivibrio sp. PR932. The sequence continues at coordinate 1,786 of NZ_MUFM01000064.1, forward strand.
TCAGACGGCATATTGCCCTGCACCAATGAAGACAGATATTTACCCGTTTGCAAATCGCCAATGATATGGCCAATGGACCATGCAAACAGCAGAATAAGAATGGCCCCAAACATGGATTTCGCTCCGACCCATAAGGTTTTGCTGATCGCAGACGCACCAATCCCCTGTTTGATCGTCATGGCTAAAGCAACGATAAGTCCAGCCGCGCCTCCCATCAGAAGCGACATTCCTACATCCGTGTTCTCAAACGCACCGAGTACTGAGAAGGATACATCGTCACCCGCTAACGCTTGTGCGCCAGTGTAGAGCATCGCACTGATGGTCGCCACAACGAGGACCACAATCGGTAACACCAGATCAGAAACCGTGCCGTGCTCGCTTTCTTCAATCCCAAGATCGTCACAAAGATCGGCACAATTGTCGCTTTCATCCCCTAAGCGACTGCCTTTTTTTGCTTGGTATTCAAATTGACGCATGGGGCCAATATCAAGCTGAAACCAAATCACTGCAAAAACCAGCAAAAGCGCAAAGATTGCATAGAAGTTCATCGGGATCATGGTGACAAAGGCGCCGAGCGGCGTGTAATCAGTCACCCCATGTGCGACTAAAATCGAGCCGATGACGGTAATGATATAAGCGCCCCAGCTCGACGCGGGGGTGATAACACACATGGGTGCGGCGGTCGAATCGAGAATATACGCCAGCTTCGCTCGAGACACGTGGAAGCGATCAGTGACAGGGCGCGAGACAGCCCCCACCGCTAAGCTATTAAAATAGTCATCCACGAAAATAAATACGCCTAAGAAAGCCGCCAGCAGCTTTGCTCCTCGTTTGCTTTTAATTCGGCTTTGTGCCCAATTGGCAAACGCTCGTGTTCCCCCAGAGAGTGACAATAAAGCAGTGATCATTCCCAGTAATACGAGGAAAGCAAGAATACTCATATTCCAGCTATTAATACTGCCGTCAGCCACAAATAGTCCGGCAACCACATCAAAAAGGTATTGCGCCGATGTCCCTAGGGAAAAGTCAGCGAGTAGCAAGGTACCGAGTACAATCCCCATGCCTAGCGACAACAGCACGCGGCGTGTTGCAATGGCAAGGCCCAAAGCCAACAAAGGTGGAAGTAACGATAAAGCGGATGAAGAAAAGTCTGTTAAGTTCATGATCTCAGTATCAACCAATTGGTTGGAGATCTACTGCAGAAACGAAGACTGGTAAGGCGTGGTAACACACAGCAAACAACTTGCCTCCTACAGTAGCGCTCCATAGTGTGTCCTAATTACTATGGCAGTGCTGCCCCTATTCGGTAACAGCCCCAGCACAGTCGGCATGATGGCCTTACTGGCTTCGGCGTTGGCTCCTTTCATGTGCGGTCACTGGCATCACCCTCGTGCACACTACTTATAAACAACGCACCTCTACGTTAAGAGTGGAGCATTCTACACAAGATGTTCACTATCGCAACTATTCACGTTTAAAAAGCCACCACTTAAACCTTCACGCTATCAAGTGTCGATGAAATCAGTCGCAATCACCCAAAATTTAGGCACATTTAAAAA
>NZ_MUFM01000065.1:0-3147 GCF_001996125.1 Salinivibrio sp. PR932
AATCTGTGAAATCATATGATTCACATTATTAATTTTTTCAATCGTTGAAGAATAACTAACAATAACTTTATTAACAGTACTACCAATCGTACCTATTTCATTATTCTTAGTGTCATCCACGCGTAGTGTTAAATCAGAATTATCATCCACTTGTTTGAGCGTTGACGCCATTCTATCAATCGGATTAACGACATTCCGTTTAGTGATGATATAACCTAACACTGCAATAACAACCACAACGACTAACGAAATATTCCCGATTAGTACCGTTTTTTTCACACTGGCGGCAGCGGCATCAAATTGCGCACTTGTGCGCTCTTCTAACGCAATAAAAAAGCTTTCGATGGGTTTCATGATTTTTGCTTTTTCTTGGTGATACTGAGAGCTATGCAATAGCTCAATCGCCATTTGTTTGTCGGGTTCACCACGAACGGTATAGTTACCGCCACTATCAGGATAGAGCCCTTTCACCGCATTCATGGCTTTGACTTCCATGTTGACTAACCCATCTGAGTTAGCTTGTGCTTGTTTTAAAAAATCAAACTCTTTTTCAGTGAACCCCAGATCTTTCATCCTCTGGTCTAGAGAGATAGCTTTACCATCTGGTTTAGGTTTTTGTCCGTAATTTAATACCAAATCCCAATAAATCGTATGATAGTTAACGGGCCGAGGTTTCTCACCGTTACGAATGGCTAGGATGTCCATATACATCTTTTCGTATTTATCGTCACCTGTTACAACATACGTTCGCCCCAGACGGGTTAAATCATCAGAGCTTTGCCTTAATTCATCGGCAGTTTGATACGAGGCATACCGAACTTGTGCCATTTCATCAACTTTATTCATCAGCCCATTTAGTTGGATGATCGTGACAAAACTAACAACAATTCCTGCACCAATAATAAAGAACACTAACTTCATGGTGTTATTGATGTTCATACCCAACTCCTAGCACTCAACATCCGTAAAAACATCTTTACTGAGTTAGCGTAGAAGAGAATCGCGGCTTAGGTTAGAAAATCTAGGCAATGATAACCATGCGACGAGTTACTTTTTGATTACTCAATAGAAATAAATCTAACGATAGACGTCGAGTTACATACCAAGCCACGAAAGAGTATAGTTAGTTGGTCATTTTGTAGAAAAACAAGACACCCTCACTAATGAACGAACCATTCATAATGCTCGTTCCGCTACCAATGCGATAGTGAACGATCCGCGGCCTGAATTTATCATTTCTAAGCTGCCTGTGCGGCAGTGAACTTGATTACAAAAATCGAGTGTCAAAGAACCAATTTCTAAGCTGCCTGTGCGGCAGTGAACAATAACTTGTTATATTCTTGCGCTGACATGTTTTTCTAAGCTGCCTGTGCGGCAGTGAACAATAGAATAACGTAATAATCGTCAGTGACAACAGGCTGTTAGGATAAAAATGGCCTTTTACCCTTGTTAAAAAAGGGATTCCGTAACTAGCTGTATTTATTGTTTATTTTTAAGTGGCTAAAAAAGAAGGGTAAGAAGGTGCCGATTAGCTCTCCGTTAGATTGGCTCACGAATCGATGGTGAAGTCCTTGTGCAGGGCTTTCCAATGATTACGTAGCATCGCTTTGTGCTCCGTTAACATCGGTAATTGCGCAAGTTGATTTGGCCAGATATCTCTCGCCAAGTTGATCGTATCCAACAGATGCGGTTTGATCATTTGCCACGGCACACCCACATCTTGCGACCAGCGTTCAAAATGGCTCAAACCAATATCATACCAACGCTTACTTTTCGCCATTTTCAACGCAATGTTGTCATATTCAATATAAGGCTGCGTAAAGACCACATCATAAAGCGGTGCTAATCGCGGCAACATACGGTCGGGGTAACAGATCGTCCAGTTTTTTAAGTGCGCATCACCATTCCCGAGCAAGATATTAATCAGTAGCCTGCGTGCCATTTGCTGTATGTCTTCTCGCCCATTAGCGCTCTCGCGATATAACACTTTTCCCAACTGCTCATAATTCACTTTTTGATATTTATCTGAAGGATATAAGCCAAATACCTGTGCAAAATCCTCCGCATGTATTCGGCCATCCGACCCGCGATCAAAGCGTTGTATGCCATACGCAAGAGGCTCGTTTGGTAGCTGAATATTGGGTAAGCCCTCTAACTCAGCCACGTTGATCAAACGTATTTCAGGAACCACGGCGCCGGCCTGCGCAGTGAGCGTCATACACGTGAACTCATTGAGAGGCACGCCTTTATGCACGGTTGAGGGTGTTTTTATGATCCATGAGTCTTCATTGGCGTCGTGATCAATATGGTATCGACCATCACGGTGCGATGAAGAAAACTTCATTTGTACGCCGGCTAATGAAAACTTGTTATCAGCATGCTTAACATCAATCTGCTGCGGTGCGGTTGAGAGTCTTTGCGCCAATGCCCAACGCGGTAGCTCACCCGCTTTAATCGGCGTTGCAACAATGGCTCCGGGCAGGTTTTTTCCCATGTATGCCAGTATCGCGAACTCATTGTTTGTATGACACTGTAATGCCTTTGACACGACATCTCGTAATGCGCCTTCTGGGAGCAAATTGGAGAGCACTGGCGGCAGTTTGTCCGTGCGAATTTGTGGTGTATGTAAGTATTGCGGATCGCGACGTTGCCTTAACGAAAAAGTCAAACGCTCATGCTGAGAGGTGGCGATAAACGCCGGATTGAACGTGAGAATGTTCTTCCCTCCCGCGTAGTGCGTAACAACAGCTACATCAACGCCATGCAGTTGAATATTTAGTCCCTCAACCTTTTCACTGGTTTTGGTCATCGCTGTGCTCCGTCCCTAACCAAAAGTCGAGATCGTCGTTATCATCATCTTTATAACGATCGAGGTTTACCGACTCATCAACCATCTGAGATGCTTTGGGCTCGAGCGTTAATGTCAGGTCGAGCCCTTCAAGCACGCGCAGCAAAGTCGATAACCGAACATCACTCCCCGCCTCTACTCGCTGATACTGCTGTTGTTTCATGCCAATACGCATGTACATGTCAGACTGCTCTAGCCCAAGTGATTTGCKACGGGCTTGCAATGCACGCGCGATATCTTTTAGTGACACAATCACACCCTCAAACAACTTTAATGTTGTACTATAGTCTATATACAAC
>NZ_MUFM01000066.1:0-4758 GCF_001996125.1 Salinivibrio sp. PR932
TTCTGGCGCATCATCGGTCCCCGTAATGGTGATGACAATATCTTGTTGCGTGTTATCGCTTGCCGTCAGGGTAATGGTATCGGTGACCTGATCGCCGGCATCTAAATTCTGCACCGCAGACTGATCAAGGGTGTAGGTCCAATTACCGTTCACCAGCTCGAGCGAACCATAGTTGCCTGCCTGTGTAACATCGGCAAAGGTTGGATTATCGTCGCTATCCACATCACTGATCGCAAGGGTGCCGGTGGCAGTGACGGGTGCATCACCTTCGTTGCCTTCGGTGACCGAGCCAACAAACTCACCAGAGACTTCAGGTAAGTCGTCGGTGCCGGTAATAGTGATAACAATATCCTGTTCCGTACCATCGGATGCAGTAAGCGTGATGGTATCGGTGACCTGATCGCCGGCATCTAAATTCTGTACTGAGCTCTGATTTAGCGTGTAAGTCCAATTACCGTTCACCAGTTCTAGCGAGCCATAAGTGCCTGCCTGTGTAACATCGGCAAAGGTCGGATTGTCGTCGTCATCAACATCACTGATCGCAATCGTGCCCGTCGCAGTGACAGGCGCATCACCTTCGTTGCCTTCGGTCACTGAGCCGGTAAAGCTACCGGTGACTTCAGGTAAGTCGTCGGTGCCGGTAATGGTGATAACAATATCTTGCTCAGTACCATCGTTTGCGGTCAGGGTGATGGTGTCGGTGACTTGATCACCGGCATCTAAATCTTGCACCGCAGACTGATCAAGTGTGTAAGTCCAATTACCGTTAACTAGCTGGAGCGAACCGTAAGTGCCCGCTTCTGTAGTATTCGCAAAGGCCGGTGTATCGTCGCCATCAACATCACTGATCGCGATGGTGCCCGTGGCAGTGACAGGCGCATCGCCTTCATTGCCTTCGGTGACGGAACCGACAAAGCTACCGGTCACTTCAGGCGCATCGTCGGTGCCCGTAATAGTGATGACAATATCTTGCTCAGTACCATCGTTTGCGGTCAGGGTGATAGTGTCGGTGACTTGATCACCGGCATCTAAATCCTGCACGCTGGCTTGATCAAGGGTGTACGTCCAAGCTCCATCTACTAGCTCCAATGAGCCATAAGTGCCTGCCTGTGTAACATCGGCAAAGGTCGGATTGTCATCGCCATCGACATCACTGATCGCAAGGGTGCCGGTGGCAGTGACAGGCGCATCGCCTTCGTCACCTTCGGTGACCGAGCCGGAAAAGTTACCGGTCACTTCAGGCGCGTCTTCGCTACCTGTAATCGTGATAATAAGATCTTGCTGGGTGCCATCAGAGGCGGTGAGGGTAATGGTATCGGTGACCTGATCGCCGGCATCTAGGTTCTGCACCGCAGATTGATCAAGGGTGTAGGTCCAGTTCTCATTGACCAGCTCGAGCGAACCATAGGTGCTGGCCTCTGTGGTATCGGCAAAGGTTGGATTATCGTCGCCATCCACATCACTGATCGCAATGGTGCCGGTTGCAGTCACCGCCGCATCACCTGCGTCACCCTCGGTGACCGAGCCGGTAAAGTTACCGGTGACCTCAGGGGCATCATCGGTACCGGTAATGGTGATAACAATATCTTGCTCAGTACCATCGTTTGCAGTCAGGGTGATGGTGTCCGTCACCTGATCGCCAGCATCTAAATATTGCACCGCAGACTGATCGAGGGTGTAAGCCCAATTGCCGTTCACCAGCTCTAGCGACCCATAAGCACCAGTCTCAGTGGTATTGGCGAAGGTAGGTGTATCGTCACCGTCGACATCACTGATCGCAAGGGTGCCGGTGGCAGTAACAGGCGCATCACCTTCATTGCCTTCGGTGACTGAACCAACAAACTCACCACTCACTTCTGGYGCATCATCGGTCCCCGTAATGGTGATGACAATATCTTGTTGCGTGTTATCGCTTGCCGTCAGGGTAATGGTATCGGTGACCTGATCGCCGGCATCTAAATTCTGCACCGCAGACTGATCAAGGGTGTAGGTCCAATTACCGTTCACCAGCTCKAGCGACCCATAAGCACCAGTCTCAGTGGTATTGGCGAAGGTAGGTGTATCGTCACCGTCGACATCACTGATCGCAAGGGTGCCGGTGGCAGTAACAGGCGCATCACCTTCATTGCCTTCGGTGACTGAACCAACAAACTCACCACTCACTTCTGGTGCATCGTCGGTCCCCGTAATAGTGATCACAATGGCTTGTTCAGTACCATCGCTTGCTGTGAGAGTGACGGTATCCGTCACTTGATCACCGGCATCTAAATTCTGCACGGCAGATTGATCGAGGGTGTAGGTCCAGTTGCCGTTCACCAGCTCTAGCGAGCCATAGTTGCCTGCCTGTGTAACATCAGCAAAGGTCGGATTGTCATCGCCATCGACATCACTGATCGCAATCGTACCCGTCGCAGTGACAGGCGCATCGCCTTCATTACCTTCGGTCACTGAACCGACAAAGCTACCGGTCACTTCTGGGGCATCCTCGCTACCAGTAATAGTGATAACAATAGCTTGCTGGGTACCATCAGAGGCAGTCAGGGTGATGGTATCGGTGACCTGATCGCCGGCATCTAAACTCTGCACCGCAGATTGATCAAGGGTGTAAGTCCAATTACCGTTAACTAGCTGGAGCGAACCATAGGTTCCTGCTTCAGTGGTATTGGCAAAGGTGGGCGTATCGTCGCCATCAACATCACTGAGCGCAAGGGTGCCGGTGGCAGTGACCGCATCGCCCACGTTGCCTTCGGTGACTGAGCCAACAAACTCACCGGTGACTTCAGGCGCATCGTCGGTCCCCGTAATGGTGATAACAATATCTTGCTGGGTGCCATCAGAGGCGGTGAGGGTGATGGTATCCGTCACCTGATCGCCAGCATCTAAATTCTGTACTGAGCTCTGATTTAGCGTGTAAGTCCAGTTGCCGTTGACCAGTTCTAGCGAGCCATAGGTACCCGCCTCAGTGGTATCGGCAAAGGTTGGATTATCGTCGGTGTCAACATTACTGATCGCAATCGTACCCGTCGCAGTGACAGGTGCATCGCCCGCGTCACCTTCGGTCACCGAGCCGGTAAAGCTACCGCTCACTTCAGGGGCATCATTTGTCCCCGTAATAGTGATAACAATATCTTGCTCTGTGCCATCAGAGGCAGTCAGAGTGATGGTATCGGTGACCTGATCGCCGGCATCTAAATCCTGCACGCTGGCTTGATCAAGGGTGTAGGTCCAGTTCTCACCGACTAGTTCCAGCGAACCATAAGTGCCGGTTGCTGTGGTATTGGCAAAGGTGGGTGCATCGTCGCCATCCACATCACTGATCGCAATGGTACCCGTGGCAGTGACAGGCGCATCGCCTTCATTGCCTTCGGTGACGGAACCGACAAAGCTACCGGTCACTTCAGGTAAGTCGTCGGTGCCGGTAATAGTGATGACAATATCTTGCTCAGTACCATCGTTTGCGGTCAGGGTGATGGTGTCGGTGACTTGATCACCGGCATCTAAATCCTGCACGCTGGCTTGATCGAGGGTGTAGGTCCAGTTCTCACCGACCAGCTCGAGTGAACCATAAGTACCTGTTTCTGTGGTATTGGCGAAGGTGGGTGCATCGTCACTATCGACATCACTGATCGCAATGGTACCGGTGGCAGTGACTGGCGCATCGCCTACATCACCCTCGGCGACGGAACCAATAAACTCACCGGTGACTTCAGGTAGGTCCTCGCTACCGGTAATGGTGATGACAATATCTTGCTCTGTGCCATCAGAGGCAGTCAGGGTAATGGTGTCGGTGACCTGATCGCCTGCATCTAAATCCTGTACAGCAGACTGATCGAGGGTGTAAGTCCAGTTGCCGTTCACCAGGTCTAGTGAGCCATAGGTGCCGGTCTCTGTTGTATCGGCAAAGGTTGGATTATCGTCACCATCGACATCACTGATCGCTAGGGTGCCCGTGGCAGTGACAGGCGCATCGCCCACATTACCTTCGGTCACGGAACCTACAAACTCACCGGTGACTTCAGGGGCGTCATCTGTTCCGGTAATGGTGATCACAATATCTTGCTCTGTGCCATCAGAGGCGGTCAGGGTGATAGTATCCGTGACTTGATCGCCGGCATCTAAATCCTGCACTGAGCTCTGATCGAGAGTGTACGTCCAATTACCGTTCACGAGCTCTAATGAGCCATAGGTGCCCGCTTCAGTGGTATCCGCAAAGGTCGGCGTATCGTCACTATCAACATCACTGATCGCAAGGGTGCCGGTGGCAGTGACGGGCGCATCGCCCACGTCAGCCTCGGTGACTGAACCGGTAAAGCTACCAGTCACTTCAGGTAAGTCGTCGGTGCCCGTAATAGTGATAACAATATCTTGCTCAGTACCATCAGAGGCCGTGAGGGTGATGGTGTCGGTGACCTGATCGCCTGCATCTAAATCCTGCACCGCAGACTGATCGAGGGTGTAAGTCCAGTTGCCGTTCACCAGGTCTAGTGAGCCATAGGTGCCGGTCTCTGTTGTATCGGCAAAGGTTGGATTATCGTCACCATCGACATCACTGATCGCTAGGGTGCCGGTGGCAGTGACAGGTGCATCGCCCACGTTGCCTTCGGTCACTGAGCCGGTAAAGTTACCGGTGACTTCAGGCGCATCTTCGCTACCAGTAATAGTGATGACAATATCTTGCTCAGTACCATCGTTTGCGGTCAGGGTGATGGTGTCGGTGACTTGATCACCGGCATCTAAATCTTGCACCGCAGACTGATC
>NZ_MUFM01000067.1:0-2348 GCF_001996125.1 Salinivibrio sp. PR932
TCCGTTTTCAAATATACTTCGACCTGAGCCTGACTTAACACTTCTTTTGCTTTTTGAAGCAGATTTTCATATCCAGAAATATTATAAATAAACTCTTTTTCTTCATGAAGCATCATTCGCGAGAGTTCTTTCTTCAGAATGTGAATATTTTCTATCGTTTTCTTTTCAATCTGACTCAATATCAGATCAGGAGACTTGGCTTCATACTCTTTTGTCTCACCGTCCAGCATAAAAATACAGCCATTGCTGTATAGGTTATCAATAGAAGAATAAACAGATGAACGTGAAAGAGAAATATCTTTCGCTATCTTATATCCACTCGCTCGACCATTCTTTAACAAATTAATATAAACAAGAGCATCGGTTTTAGTAAAACCAAAGTCCATCAGTTTTGTAACCAGTTCTGTCACGTTACACCCTCTAAAGTTTTTACGCCATTTATACTAGTAAGGATACCACTCCTAATCGACTATTTGTGCATGATTATTTTAATAATAGCGCACCAAAAGGTGCGCTGTAGCACACTTCTGTAACTAAAAAATATCGTTATCCTTCATTCCAGAAATATAAAACCCGTACTCTGATAGTTGTAGTTCATTACCCTTAAACTCCACAGTCACGACTTGTTCTGAATTATTTATTAATATATCCGTATTACCTCTAGAGTAGGCAATGACATTCGGCTGTTCTAGATGGTACCAATGAATTTCTGGAACATTCCATTCGGGGTGGGATTTTCTCATCACAATTAATTTATGGATAAAGGATTTAAAGTCTAAATCTTGTTCATTTTCATCCCAGATCATACACTTACGATTATTTTCCTTTCCCATCCCTCTGCGTCCATCCATACCGATTTCACCGCCATAGTAAATACATGGGGAACCAACTTGAGTAAACATAAATAGATAGGCTAGACGAGCTTTGCGCTTATCTCCGTTACACAGACTAAGTAAACGTGTTGTATCATGGCTTTCGAGCAAATTAAACATCGCTTCGTTTACATTTTTTGGATACATGAGGTACGAGCGAGTAACTGCGCTCATGAATGTTTCTTTGTCGTAATCGTGAAGAGCAAAGTAATCGGTAATCGCTTGTGTTAATGGATAGTTCATCAGAGAATCGTACTGATCACCACGTAACCAAGCCATTCCCTCGTGCCAGATTTCTCCCAATATATAACAATCAGGTTTAATCCCTTTAACAACTCGGCGAAAATCTCGCCAAAACTCGTGATCGACTTCGTTAGCAACATCCAAACGCCACCCATCAATATCAAACTCTTCTACCCAGTATCGGGCAACCTCGAGAAGATACTGGCGACACTCTTCGTTTTCGGTATTAAGCTTCGGCATTTCTATTACATTGCCGAATGTTTCATAATTAAAGTTCCAGAAATCCCACTCACTTTTAGGTCTATCTGGATAAACAGGAAAACTGTTTATCCAGAACCAATCAGCATAACGAGAATTTTCCCCATTCTTTACCACATCTAACCATAAAGGAGAACGATCTCCGACATGGTTAAATACCGCATCCAGCATTACTTTCATACCACGACGATGAGCTTCTTTGACTAAGGCATGAAACGCCTCATTACCTCCAAAATGAGGATCGACATTAAAATAGTCGACTGTATCATATTTGTGATTGGCATTGGCTGTAAATATAGGGCAAAAATATAAACCGTTAATACCAAGATTTTGGAGATAATCTAGTTTTTTTATCACTCCCCATAAATCCCCTCCCATAAAGTTGTCTACCGTTGGCTTGCTGCCCCAAGGTTGAACATTTTTTGGCGATAGATCAGGTCGCCCGTTAAAAAAGCGTTCCGGAAAAATCTGATACCAAATTGTTTCTTTTACCCAACCTGGGGTTTTGAGAACATCTTTAGGATTAATATAAGGAAAACAGAAAAAGTTACTCAGATTACTAAGCTCACTTTCAGCAGTTTTTGGGTCTTTAATATCGACGCAGCGTTTCTCTCCAAATAATAGTTTTTCATTTTCTTTACCGTACAAAATAAAGCCATAACGACTACGGCGTTTTGGCGGTTTAAATTCAGCAAACCAATGATCATGGTATTCCGACTGACCTTCTAAAGTCATCGAAATCTCATTTCCGCCAATCCAGCCATGCGCGTCACTGCCTCCTAGATTACCACCGTCCAGGCCTCCTTCCGCCCAGTGATACGGATCACCTATCCATAACACGACTTTCTCTAATTCGTCTTTCGCAGTACGAAAACGAATGTGTAATGTTTCATTATCATAGGCGTAACTGTCTGCACTTTTAGCTAAATGTGCTAATGCACTTTTTGTAATCATATATAATCCTGATTATTATTC
>NZ_MUFM01000068.1:0-2054 GCF_001996125.1 Salinivibrio sp. PR932
ATATATAAATAATAGGTAATAGAGAGTATCACAGCCCTTATGTACCAATGCTTTCAGAGGCATTGGGGTACTTAATTTGGTATATTAATTGATAGTGGTTGGTAGCTTTGACTTACTGACTTTGGGACACATGGTTACACAATTTGGTAGACGTGTTTTTCTCTTTCGACACTTGGACAATTTTAGAATTCTCACTAGCCTTCAGGAAAACCATTATAATGAACTCATTAAGCCATACTTTTCAGCATAATTTTTCTAAATTACTTTCCAATGATTCTCTTTCTTTCCAAACACAAGATGGACTTGTTGACCGTCAAGAATCAAAAGAAAGAAGACCATATCAACTGAGTGATTCGGCGCTTAGAAATGTTCCTCCGGCTAACCCCTATGGCGGAAATAAAGTAAAACTTAAAAGCTCACTGGTCTTTGCCGATTACTCTCTAAGTATTCAATCACTTCGACTATTGAACTATGCAATGAGTTGTTTTGACAACGAGCCTTATTTCACTGCCAAAAGATTCTGTAAAGAGGATGATCACAAGACACTGGAGTGGCACTATGAATTTATTGAAGACCGAACCATTCTAATTCCAGCGACGGAGGCTATAAGAATTATCCAGTCAGGAAAGAAGACAAGCAATAACTACAAAGTGCTCTACAAGGCTGTTGATGAGCTATGCCAAGCAGATATTTTGTTCAAGGAGAAGCGAAATGGTGTTATTAAAACTAAACCAGCTAAGATTACAGACACCGTTTATGTGCATAGGTGCGATGTAAAAAAACAGAAATTTGTTGTTTTGAGTTTTTCCCTAGATTTTATGTCAGCTGTCGTTGCTGAAAGCGGCTATCAAACATGTAATTTACCTACTATTAACTCTTTTAGTTCGTCATATGCTGCACGCTACTATCATTGGTTTTTAAATGGTCTTCACAAACGGGGATTTGAGTTAAGAGTTGAAGAGATAAGACAACGGTTTGGGCTTGATGAAGCCTCACATCAGAAGCACTTCTTCAAGCGTCTAGTTGAGCTACCAGTAAACGAAGTTACTGAAAAGACAAATCTTCAAGTCGATATTGAGAAAATTAAAGACAACCAGAGAAGGGGGAATCCTCTTGTAAGAATTAAGTTTACAGTTAGTTATGATTTGCCTTGATAAGCATTTATCGATAAGCATTTATCATTAGAAGCACATAGACATGCTTATAAGAAGATATCCCTATCAGAACTGACAGATTATTCTAACTTGCTTCTTTCCTATTTAAATCTACTCAGTTGTGTGCTCGCACCCCATAAACAGGTGAGTAAAGGTTAGAACGGAATATGAATGTAGATGTTGAGCCTGTGAATACAATAGTGTGAATGCAATAAGTCCAATTAAATATAAAATAATGAGACTCCTCTTCATTACTATTTAATTCTGAAGAGGCGTCTCCCTGATAGGAGTGTCTCTCGAAGCTGGCTCTCCTACGCAAATGTAAAGTGCTTCGTTACTACCAGCTATTCGGGCTGATTAGGTCAGCACCAGTCCCGCCGCCTAGTGCGTAGAAGATTGAGAAGAATGCCCAAGCAACACCTAGACCACAACCTATCACAATCAAAAGCATTATATCGGATAAAAGAACCCACGGATTGTCAATAATCTCCTTAAAATACGCCACAATTTTTCTAAATATCCCAATATCTAGAAAGCATGTAGCCATAATATTTAAGACTTTATTATCAACAATTTTTTTACCAATCAAATTGCCTGAATGTTGCTTTTTTGAACTCTTAGACTGACTACTAAATCTATTTATTAGGCATTCATGAGTAACCATAGGAGTAATAATGGTTAGTGGAAAAAGAATAACTGACAAACCTAATGCAAAGTACCCATTAATAAATGATTGAGACCACACCCCTAACTCTGGATTAAAATAACCATTAATAACGACATCAAAAGAAATAAGTAGAGGTGAAGCAATAAACAGCGAAATAGATAGTGCGATAGTATTTTTCAGTATGTTTCCCATCATAAACCACGAAGTATTACCCTTACAAGTTACTGTTATTA
>NZ_MUFM01000069.1:0-1957 GCF_001996125.1 Salinivibrio sp. PR932
CGTATAAGAAGATGAAGCTCTGGAATGCACAGTCAGTTGCTGACAGTAAATCATTTGTGACTTTGATGATTTTGTGCTGTCTAGGTTATGCTGTATTTAAAACATCTTATCGGTGGATTGGTGATATATTCCAATCAATAGTTATTCTAGGTGTGTTATTTTCACTCTATTATGACCGAGGGAGTAAAACAAAAGAGCCACTATTTTTTTTAATGCTTATATCCGCGATTGTTCCAGTTTTAAGCTGGATTAACGCATTGTTTAAATACCCGGATATAGTAGATTCTAGCCCTGACTTTGGCGCTATAGTGAACTTCTACTTTTTTCTTTTTATCACTTATTGGATTAAGCGCGATAGGTTGTTCATAAATGGCTTTATGATCGCGTTCTGCTTCGGTGTGTTGTTAACCTTAGTCTCTTACTCACCAAATATTATTAATGAGTTCCTTCTAGGTATGAGTGGCGAGCGTATTGATTTTTCATATGTCAATGCGAATCACCCAGCAGCACTGTTAGGGGCGTCTATTATCGTTGCGGTGAGTTTGTTTATTAGAAAATCGAGCAATACGCCCTATTTTCGAAGATTTGCGTATGTAATTCTTGGTTGTTTTATTCTGGTCGCATTGTTTGYGCTCATTTTCACTCAATCTCGCCAATCATGGCTTGCACTTATCGTCAGTTTGGGACTAATGTTGTGGGTTGGCGTGTATCGAAAATATACACTAAACCCATGGCTAATATTATTCATAGTGGCAGGGTTAACTATACTTATCGCCATGCTCTTAGCTCATATACCAATAATCCATGAGCGATTAATGACTGAAAAAGACGTCATACTCGCCATATTATCGTTTGATTTAGATAAAATACCCTTCTCAAGTATCGGTATTCGAATCCATCTTTGGGCTGAATCATTAAAATGGATTGCAGAGAACCCATTGTTAGGTATAAGCCAACATGGACGAGCACTCGTCATTTCTATGTCTGAAGGAATGCCTGATTACATAGTAAATGACTTCACACACTTACATAATGGTTATATTGATGTTCTTGTCAACTATGGGGTGGTAGGGCTAAGCGTTTTTATTTTTAGCATATGGTCTTTACTCCGTAGAGGGATGGATAAAACGCAAAAAACTCAATGTGCCTGCTTAAGCGTAGGCTTCATTATTTTCTTCCTTATTATTAATATGTTTGAGTCCTTCCTAACATTTAAATCAGGGGAGTTTATATTCAACTCAGTGGCTGCAATGATTTTATCCATGATTTATAACGAAAGAGAAAAGGGTGATGCTTAAATGATTAATAAAATACATGCGGTTTGGCTAGGTAATAAAATGTCACCCTTTTCGCTAGCCTGTGTGGATGACTGGATAAAGCAAGGTTATGACGTAAAAGTCTGGACAGAGAAGGATCCAGAAGTACAAACTTGGATAGACAATTGTGAATTTGCGAAGGCATGTCTTTCTCGGGGCCTTTATGCCTTTGTTAGCGATTATCTCAGGCTTAAAGTATTAGCAGAGCATGGTGGATTGTATCTCGACACTGATGTGACGATTAGGCGCGATCCATTTGGCTTGTTTCATCATTGTGATTTCGGAGTAGGTTATGAAGACAGTGAGAATGTTGGCACCGCTGTTATCTATGCATTACCTCATTCCAGTGTGTTGAAAAAAACGATCGATTTTTATGAAAATGAAATACTAAGTTCCCCTTATTTTATGGGGCCAAAGATCATGACGGAAATGATAAATAGGCATAAAAAAGACTCGTGCTTGGAACATGAGGTAAGAATATTCGAAAAAGACACTTTCTATTTTTATAATGGTGATGGAGTCATCCCCGACTTTCCATCAACTTCATATTTAGTCCACTGGTTTCAACATAGCTGGAAAAACTCCAGAAAAGAAGTATACCTAAAATCTAAGCATTTAGGTTTCTGGGGTAAGTTGTATGT
>NZ_MUFM01000007.1:0-152390 GCF_001996125.1 Salinivibrio sp. PR932
ATTTTAAGGGTATAGTAAAATCGTATAATACAGAGACAGATCGGTTTATTGTTTCTCCAGAAGATTTGTACCAAAGATTAGAGTCAAATACTATACAAAATAAAAAGAAGTTCCATGCGTTTATCTCGCATAGCGGCGTTGTTGATCAAATCATTCACCTAACGCACTGATCCCAATGGGGTTGCCCCCATCAATCAACTCGGTAACTAACAGGCATACCAAGTCTTATGACTTTGTTTATTGCTTTCACGTTGGCCAATGTTTCGCCAACTTGTGCATCGTAATCACGTAGTGTCAGCTGAGGGCTGATTAACGTTTTGTATCGAGACATGCCTGTTTCTGACAGAGAGCGTTGGTGATAACCTTCTTCTCGTTTCCAGTTTGCCAAGTTACCCGATTTCAAGGCACTGACGGCTGCATTGCGAGGGTGACCGTCCTCCCAGTAACCCGCATTGCTGCGCGGTGGAATGGTCGGTTTGATGCCTTTTTTCTTGAGCACCTGATGACAGGCCTTCGTATCGTAAGCGCCGTCAGCACTGACTTGGGCAATTTTTCGGCGTAACGGGTTGAGCAGCGTCGGCAAGGCTTCATTGTCACCAACAGACGCTAAGCTAACGACGGCAGAAATCACTTCATGTGTACTGTCGTCAATCGCGAGATGCAGCTTGCGCCAAACACGGCGTTTTTCCTTGCCATGTTTGCGCATTTTCCATTCTCCCTCGCCAAACACTTTTAAACCGGTGGCATCAATGACGACGTGAGCAACGGGCCCACGACTGGGTAATCGGTAATTAACTTCAACCGTCTTCGCCCGTTTACTGATACAACTGTATGACGGCGATTTTAGCGGTACGTCCATCAAACCAAATATCGAGTCGAGAAAGCCTTGAAGGGCGCGAAGAGGGAGCTTGAAAATGCCTTTAACCATCAGTGCTGTTTCAATGGCACCATCGGTAAACGTAAACCCTCTGCCTCGTTTGCCATGATGCTCTTTGCAGTGCCAAGTCTGGATAGCGGCGTCATCAACCCAAAAGGTAATCGAACCACGATTAATCAGTGCTTGATTGTATTGCTTCCAATTGCTGATTTTATACTTGGCTTTGCTCATCATCGGTGACCTGTTTGAGGCGTTGATGATCTGATCGCGGCTCGGATGATAAGTTCAATGATTTAGGAAACAACGCCTCGCATAGCTATAAAGACTCTGATTTAGTAAGGCAGGTTAAGCAGAGCCTTAATAATCATGATTTAAGTGTTTACTGTGACTGGACTAGTGATAATGATTTTTTGAAGCGAAATCTAGTAAGTGACTACACCAAAATGGTGCTAAAAAAGCGAATTGAACAATCAAGGTGTATTGTATTTCTGCAAACAAAAAACTCCGTGAATACAGACAATTCATTTACATCACCTTGGATATCATTGGAAATTGAACATGCGTTATCAATCGGTAAACCAATATATAGCTTAAATTTCACCAACGATAGCGATATGTTTAAACAAGTGAAATATTTTATTGATAATGGTATTGAAATTGATGATGCCGAAGTCAATAAAATACGCACGTAACAAACGAGCATGTCGTCAATCGTTGAATTTTGGCGAGATCTCTATCCCACATCACGCCGTCTTTGAGCATTGAACCTAAGCTCACCATCATCTCACGTTCACAGGCAATAATGGCAATTTTTTGTAATTAATCTCTGAATAAAGAGAAAAGTGGTGTTTAGCGAGCTCAACTTTTTTCTCCTAAAACAGTACCGAGCTAGACGGTGTCGTCTTGATAATTCGAGTGATGGTGAACATCGACGATATAGAGTAAGGATATTGCATGGAAATTAGGACTGGCAAGCATACAGATGTATCGGCTATTACCGACATTTTTAACTTTTACATCGAACATACCAATGCTCGATTTGAGGTAGAGCCGTTCACAGTAGAGAATCGCCAAGAATGGTTTTCGCAGTTTTCAAGTGGAACGAAGCATCAGCTTTATGTTGCGATAGAATACGGCTTAGTATGTGGTTTTGCATGCTCCCAACCGTATAGGGTGAATTTTGCTTTTGACGATACGGTCGAGGTGACAGTGTATTTAGCGCCAGAGGCGAAAGGCAAAGGCTTAGGGACTAGGCTGTATAAGCGGTTATTCTCATCGATAAGCACGTGCGGTGTTCATCGCGCACTGGCCGGTATTGCGTTGCCAAATGATGCATCAATAGCTTTGCATAAACGCTTTGGTTTTAAAGAGGTTGGTGTTTTCGACGAGTACGCAAGAAAAAATGGGCATTATATTAGTTCAATTTGGTTAGGAAAGACGTTGGATGCTATGCCTGATTGTGTTGATTAGTTCATAACTAGCGTATTTCTGCAAGGTAGCAATCAATGAGGATAAAATGAATACAGTGGATGTAATGCGAGACTACAATGAGTTTGAGCGAAAGCTTGTTCCCTCGTTTAATGGTGTAAAGGAGTCAGATAATAATCTGACGAAGTTCGTATCAAAAGATCGTTGTGGTAGTTATATTTCTTTCTTTGATTTTGACGAAAATATTGCTGAATCAATAGTTAAAGAGCAGCTAGTATACTTTAGCCAACGCAACTTATGCTTTGAGTGGAAGACATATAGTACCGATAATCCAAGTAATATCGGCAGTGTATTACTCGCTAATGGTTTTGAAAAAGAAGATACCGAATCATTTATGGTTTTGGATCTTTCAAAGGCCATTGGTGAGCCCTTTGATGAATCTCAGATCACAGAGGTTTCTGACAGCACAGGCATTCGTGACGCAATAAGGGTTCAAGAACAAGTTTGGGGTGGAGACTTCGATTGGCAATACAACTACCTAATGAGTCTCAAAGAAAATTCTCCAGATTCAGTGTCCATTTATGTAGTGTATGTCAACGATCAACCAGTCACTTCTGGCTGGCTAACGTTTAATGGAAGCAGTCCATTTGCAGGTATTTGGGGCGGAAGCACAATCGAAGAATTTCGCGGTAATGGGTATTATAGTTTGCTCCTTAACAAACGCATCGCTGAAGCGAAATCGAAACGGGTTAAATATCTTATAATCGATGCCTCAGATATGAGTAAACCAATCGTATCAAAGCGTGGTTTTGAAGTCGTAGCGACAACAACGGGATACACTTCACCAAATAGCTAATAAACGATTAGCTGCCTCTGGCACTTCTTTCAGCGCGAGAGCAGCCAATAAGTAAGCGTATATACTGTTACCTTAAAAGTGGTACTTAGAGAGACTAGCGTCAAAGTTAATTGATTAGATATAGTTACCTTCTGTATTCAAGGTTGTGTCTAAGTGATGTTGATTATCAATAAAGGGATAATCTGTTAATTTTTAATATAGTATCGAGGGAACGATGCAAGATAAAAAAGTAAGAGACGCCTATAACGTTTATTTTTACTTTAATAATGAACGAACGCTCTCAACTGATTTAGACAGTGAACTTTTTTCGGTTGAATCTGAAGGTTGCTCTGTCTTCGTGGACAAAACACGTAAGTATGATAACCAGATAATCATCCATGAATTTTCTAGCATAGAGACTTTAGAGAGTTATCTGAGTTTTTACACACATAACTTGCCCCCTGAAATCTCCGTCGAACCGCAGGCAACAACAAATGATCTGACAACATGGTTATTAAATCGTGACTTTATGCCGGAATATGAGCATGAATTTCTCGAACTGAAGTCGAATGATTATGTGACGTGTGCAGATAAATCCCAGCAAGTGTCAGTTGAACGATGGTCACATGATAATGTTGATGATTTTTTATCTCTACTTAAAACGTCAGGTTTAGAGTGTTCTAACGAAATCTGGCAGAAGAAACGTCCGCTTTACTGTACAGAAATGTTTCGTTGCTATGTTGCGAAAATAAACGGTGAGCCATGTGCTTGGGCAACGAGTTATATCGAGGGCGAATATGTAATACTCGCCAATGCGTATACACAAGAAAGTTATCGTTCGAAAGGGTGTCAGACTGCGCTACTTCGAGCACGAATTGAAGATGCTATTTCTTTAGGTGTTAAAGTGGTGTTGACTGATGTCATGCCAAACAGTACGAGTAGTCGTAACTGTAAGTCAGTCGGCTTTAGGCGTGTTGGTGTGAGAAGCGTATGGTGTAAAAATAGAGATACCCATAGTTGATATTAAGCTTCACCCTTTCAGTGTGATTAGGGATACATATAAGATCATGTTAATTGAGCCTAAATCACACTAACGATAGCGGCGTCGGCTGATTGCTAAGACGGTTTGATGAATTACTGGGTTACGACAGTTCATTTTTTATCGAGAAGTTTTTCGAGTCACTTTCAATGAATAATAAACAAGATTCTTCCAATGGTATATCCGTCTATCCATCTGCGTTGCTTATACATGTACCGAATGTAAATGAAGGGCTAGAGTGGTATCGCAAGGCTTTCCCTAATGCAACGCCTATGTATTATCCAGACTTTGATTTTACCGCCCTCGACTTAAATGGTTTTCAGTTGGAAATTGTGCAAGCCGATGAAAAAGTCCGCAATGGTAAGTGCGGAACTGTGCTGTATTGGCTGGTTGATGACTTGTTAAGCGCTCTAGAGCACTTTAAGGCAATCGGCGCTGAGTTATACCGCGGTCCAATAGCGATCGAGCATGGACTATCTATGTGCCAAGTCGCTGATCCATTTGGAAACCTAATTGGGCTCCGTGGGCCTGTTTGATGAATGAGAAGAGTTAGCAAGGGAAAAAATCAACGAGTTGTCATCTAAGTAAACCACAATGGAGTGTGCTTCTTGGGCACACAATCAGGGAATATTGATAATGTTATATCTTGGTGTTTTAATCGTTTTTATCTATCTGGTGTGGAAGTTTACAAAGGATAGCCAACCAACGGATACTCGGTGGAAGAGAAAGGAGCCGTCTCTTAGTCAAGAAACGGAGAGCTCAAAATACGCTGATAATCAGATAGATGATGATAATCCGCATAAACGTCGATTTGAGAGGGTTGAGCATAAACGCCAATCACATCTTGCGACTAGAAACGAGCAGAAACTCTATTTTGCTCTCCAAAAGGCTCTTCCCTCTGATTATGTCATTCACAGCCAAGTGTCTCTTATGGCGCTCGTTAAGCCCGTCGACTTCCGGCATAACTCTCGTACATGGGCGAAGCGTATGGATTTTGTGATAACTGACAAAACGACAAGAATACTCGCTGTGATTGAATTAGATGATGCGACGCATCAATGGACGAAAAGACAGGCACGCGATCAGTACGTAAATGAAGCGCTTTATGGTCATCATAAACTGATACGTATTCCGTCAGCGAGCTTTTATGAACCATCAAAAATCGCAGATATATTATCTCGTGAAGTAGATATCAAGTGTAATAACTTTGAAGAAAAACATTCGCTAAGTGATGTTAGTAAACCAAACGTCACTTAGTGTTTAATGCAAGTAAGCTCGTCAAGAGATTAAGAGTAAAAAGTTCGTTGTTTATTATATAAAGGGGTTTAATGGAAGAATATTGTAATCCAATGGTGCCAGAGTTAACTGTTAGTGATTTTGAAAGATCGCTCCATTTTTATCAGGGTTTGCTTGGGTTCAAAATTAGAAATCAACGCACCACACCAAAATTTGCTTACTTAGAGTATGAGAAGGTTCATATTATGATTGAGCAAATGCACGACGCCGGATGGGAGACAGGGGCACTCGTCTACCCACTCGGGCGAGGTGTTAATTTTCAAATAGAGTTAAGTGATATTTCGCCGGTTCTAGAACGCTTGGTTGCGTCTGAAACTCCTCTTTATCAAGATCAACAAGAAAACTGGTATGACGAAGGGACGGTGCTTTGCGGTCAACGAGAGTTTTTGGTTCAAGACCCCGATGGCTATTTATTACGCTTTAGTCAATTCCTCGGAGAGAAAGAAAAAGGTGGTTTGTAATCAATGTTCGAAACGTAACATCGGGTGAGTATCGCCATGTTTTTTATTACTTATGTGACAGAGAAACTAGCCAGTGAAAATCGTTGAGGCAAAGACAGCAGATTTAGAAGCATTCTATGTCTATCTGAATGCTCAGCTTGAAGAGAATAACACCAACAGTGCGCCAAGCTTCCAGCCGCTTTCTAAAGCATGTAGCTATGTATCCGAAGAGTTAAAAGCGAAGTTTCAAGACGGATTTCAGTTTGAGGTAGGGCAGACAGGCTGGAGAAAACTATGGTTGGCTAAAGAAGAGAATAATACCATTGTTGGTCATATTGACTTGCGTCAGTATAACGAACCATACAAGGCTCATCGCGTTATGCTTGGGATGGGAGTTGAAAGTCGTATTAGGCGACAAGGAGTAGGGGCGGCATTAATTAATGCCGTGGTGGTGTTTTGTCAACACACAGAGCATGTCAGATGGCTTGACTTGAACGTGCTCTCTAACAATCTACCCGCCAAAAAACTATACGAAAAATGTGGCTTTAAAGTGATTGGCAATATGTCGGATTGCTATCGAATCGATGGTCATTCTGTTGATGAGTTAACGATGACCCGTGCTATCTAGCACTAACTTTTGCGCGCGTAATGGAGATAGAGATTATCTTGAGTAAGGATACACCCATGCACCTGACTTTCCGTCCCATCAATCTTGAAACCGATTTTGCTTATTGCGTAGCTGCACGTCGGGACGCTTTTGTGTGTAGCTTTGGCTCCGATGCGGGGTTTGAAGACTTTCTAACGGGCTATTATGAACGGGTGAGTAAACGCATGAATCAGCCCGAGTGGTTTTATCGGCATATATTTTTCGATGGAGAATGGGCTGGGCAGCTTGAATTTCGCAGTACGTCGACCGAGCCTGAGACGGGTTATGTGCATCTCATCTACCTTGCACCTGCTTTTCGTGGTCGAGGGCTGGCCCCTTTGCTGCAGCGCTATATCGAAACTACCTTAACAAACGCGGGGTGCCGCCGAGCGTTGCTATCTGTAAGCCGTGATAACCATCGTGCGTTAGCCTTTTATCGCCAGCACGGCTGGGAATTTGTTCGCGCTAACCCCAAACATGCGAAGACCGATTTTTATCAGTGTTGGTTGCCGGCGTAGATACTTATTCGCGCCAATATGCGATTATGGTGCGATAGAATGTTTCAGTAGGCGAGTGATTTATGACACTGATATGCCGGTCAAAAAGGCTCAATGTGCGACAGTTTACACTCGACGATGCGCCGTTTATTGTGGAGCTGCTTAATGATGCGTCGTTTATACGCTATATCGCGGATAAAAAGGTGCGTACTGAGCAAGATGCGATCGAGTATCTCCGTCACGGGCCGCTCGCGAGTTATCAAGCACATGGCTTCGGTTTAAATCTGGTGGAACGGCGGGAAGATGGTGAGCCCATCGGTATGTGCGGTGTGCTTAAGCGCGATGAGTTGGCATATCCAGATTTAGGCTACGCGTTTTTATCGCGTTATACCGGGCAAGGATACGCAACAGAAGCCGCCGAGGCGGTGCTTGAAGCAACCCTGTTAGCGAGCGGACTAAGTACTGTTCAGGCCGTTACCTTACCGGACAACCAACCCTCAAACCGCTTGCTTGAAAAGTTAGGGTTTCGGCTGCAAAGCCAAATCATGCTTTATGGGCATCGCAACAATCTGTATCAATATACCCGCGTCTGAGCGCCATGAGTTGTTACTGAGGACTGTCCCCCTGAACGGTGACGCGGTGCAATCGTCTGGGCGCGTCACCATAATCGGTTACCGCGTAGTGCTGGGTGGCGCGATTATCCCAGATAGCCACCGAGTGTTTTTGCCAGCGAAAGCGAACGTGATATTTCGATTGGCGTGCTTGACTAAACAGTGTCGCAAGCCGTTGTTGGCTAGCTGCTTCTGGCCAATCGGCAATCGCGCGAGTAAATTGCTCGTTAATAAATAGCACGTCTTGGCCGGTTTCAGGGTGGGTTTGCACCATGGCACGGCGAATCGGTGGGTAGTCTTGAGCGCGTTTCGTCACCACACTCTGGCCGTCGGCGTCTTGATGATCGTAACGGCTGCCTTCAAAGGCGTGCAGTGCGTGAATGGTGTCGAGCTCGCGTAGCTCGGCTTTTTCTTCGTCGGTGAGATCAGCCCATACTGCTGCCATGTCACACCAAATCGTATCCCCGCCATGTTCTGGTACATATTGCGCGTGCAAAATCGAGCACTTGGGCGGCACCGCTTGCCATGTCATGTCGGTGTGCCAATAGCTTTGGCTGGGTGGATTACCGCGGCTGGTTTCAATCACGACCACTTGCTCGTTGTCGGGCAGGTGCGGAAAAAACGGGTGACGTGGCTCAAGCTCGCCGAAGCGTTTTGCCAGTGCGACATGGTTGTCGGTAGATAGAGGCTGCTCGCGAAAGAAAAGCACTTTGTAGCGTAAAAATGCTTGGTACAGCGCCGCAAACTCAGCCTCTGAAAGCTGGGATAAATCGATATTATCGATTTGCGCCCCTAACGTATTGCCTAAAGGGGTGATCTTCATTTGAACCATACCTTACCGCCAATAAATTTATAGGCTGGTGTGCCTCGCACTAGGGTATCACGCGCAAAGGGCTGTTCGCATTGAGGGCAGTGACACGGCGTGGTGGTGGCATCTTCAACAATCCTTTCTTTAAAGCACTTCACCAATGCACCTTTGCCACCTTTGCGATATTTAAACAGTGGCGCATTACAACGTTTACAGAAAATATCGATGGTTTTAGTGGGGCCTTTTTTATTCGGCTTTGCCATGTTGATTGATCAGACCTGAAAATAGAACTCACCGTGATGATGGTGACGAGTGTGGGACGGGCTGTCAATCTTCTAAGCCATTGCGTCCCCAAATTACTGTTTGAGTTTGCTGGCTCGCTGAATGGTGCGCTCACCGCTTAAAGTGGGTGAGCGCACGCGTCGGAATTATTGATTCAAGGCGGATGCGAGTTGTTCGAAGTATTCTTCAATTAAACGATCGTATTCGCCACTTGCTTTCATGCTTGCAACGGTGTCGTTAACTTGCTTCACATCTTGCTCGCTCATCTGGCCTTTTTTAGAAAAGGCGATATAGCTGGGGGTGGACTCAATGGGTGGCGTTTGAATGGCAATATCCGATTGCACGCCCATTTGAACGGCAACATAGCGGGCGCCAAACTCATTGTTGACCCAAAAATCAACACGGTTTGCTTGGAGGAGTTGGACGCATTGTTCGGGTGAGCTGACGCGCCTGACGCCTTTGAAGCGATTTTGCGCGACCATATCATCCAACCATTTTCCGTAGCTGACGTTGTTGATCAGGCAAATTTGAAACTTATTAATGGTGTTTTTATCCCAAGTTACGTTGGCGGTTTTGTTACCAATGGCGACGATATTTTGGTCAAACAGTACCTCATCAATATAGCGGGCAAATGTCTCGCGCTCGTCGGTTTTAAATGCCGTGAAAATGCCATCAGCTTCTCCGGTTTCGACATAGTTTATCGCTCGTCCCCATGGCAGTACTTGAATGCTGATGGGCTTCTCCATTTCTTTGAAAACGCGTTCAACCAGTTCCACAGCAACACCATCGACCACATTACCGTCTCGCGTGATGTAGGGAGGGTATTCGAGCGTCACTAACTTGATCTGAGCACTTGCGGTAAAGGACATCGAGAGTAGAAACAGAAAGATAATCTTTTTCATAACGGACCCCTAATCGGTGTTGGTGTCATGTTTACTGCAAACTTCTGATACGTCATGCCAGTATAGATAATGCACAGCGATGTCGAGGGATTGTTCGTTTTGGGATATGCGTTTTGATGGACGAGAAGGGTGAATTATGAAGAGGTCTGATGTCAGCACAGTGTGTATTGACGCTAATAGCGAACTATTCCCACCCCAGTGGATGAGAATAGCAAAAGAGAGTGTCGCGGTTAGTTTGCGACTTTAACGCGGATTTTGCTTTTCGCAACGCTGGTTAAGTGTAACGCCGCCATCGCGGCTTTAGCCTGTGTATCATCAGGCATGGTCACAAAAGCAAAGCCTTTGGATTCGCCAGTCTCTTGGTCCAGTACCAGATTACATTCGGTGACATCACCATACTCAGAAAACAGCTGACGAAGTTGGTGTTCGGTGGTGGTGCGAGCAAGATTGCGAGCTAATAATTTCATTGTTGTCCGTAATTGTCGAAGTAACAGCGGCAATTGTCTCAATAAAGGGTGGCATGACCAAGTAATAGTTTGGCGATGTGATGAATAAGCGAGTCAAAGGCTCGTATTCCGATATTGATGGCGGCTTTGGTATTGCCGTGAAGTTGGCGGTTTCTGTCGGTGATCTGGATAAAGACACCGCGCAGTCATTGGTGGAACAAGCACACCAAGTCTGCCCGTATTCTAATGCCACGCGTGGTAATATTAAGGTTGAACTGTCAGTGATTTAACCTAACTGGCAAGCTATGATAAGGGAGTACTGTTAAGCAGGGCTCCTTTTTTTATGTCCGCTTTCTTATGGAAGCAGCGCGTTGTTCGGTGCTCCCTAACCTCGAGTGCTCAGCATTGACCGCTAAGACTATTGATCACGAAGACTAACGCGCGAGCCCTATACCAATAACAAGGATGATGAAAGCTAACATGCCAGACGCTACCAGTAAGCTTATCGAGATAAGTGTCGCTCCGCTAAAGAATGAAGACATAGAGGGTGTTCGCCAGGTATCGTTACCTGACCAACAAGTAAAGTTTGCGGGGACCGCAGATGAGTTTCTTGCCGAGGACAGTGAGGCCATTCACCGCCATGTGATCAAGCGACAATGGCTTAGGGCAGGCTCAGACTTGCACACGATGTGCAAACAGATAGCTCAAATCATGAGTGTGTTGTTTGTGGGGGGACTATCAACGGGTGCTTATGCGCAAGGGTTGGATTTTCGCGTTGAAACGGGTGGGGTGGCGTTTAGCAAAAATAATGTCAGCATCCCCGGAGATACCGGCACTCGTTTTGATATGACCGATTTAACTGGGCAGTCTGCCACGCCCTATGTGCGTTTATATGGCACGTATCACTTTAATCCCCAGCATGCGGTACGCCTAACCTTTGCGCCTTTATCTGTCGATGGACGCGGCACGCTGTCAAAAAGCATCCAGTTTCAGGATCAGAGTTTTGCTGCTGGGCAAGCCATTGATGCGGACTATCAATTCAATACCTATCGTGCGACATACCGCTGGACGTTTTACGACCAGGGGCCTTGGCAGTGGGGCGTCGGTGCCGCCGCATTGGTGAGAGATGCAGAAATCACCCTCGCGCAAGGTGAAACAAAAGCAACGAAATCCAACGTTGGCGTGGTGCCCTTGTTGCATGGATATGGTCAATATCGCTTGTCCGATCGCGCGGCGTTGATCTTAGATCTGGAAGGCGCGTGGTCACCCATGGGGCGAGCAGTCGATGCGGCGCTAATGTTGGAGTATCACCTTGGTGATGGCTGGTATGGCGCGTTGGGTTATCGCACCCTAGAAGGCGGCGCGGATAACGATGAAGTCTATAACTTTTCTTGGCTTCACTATGGCCTAGCCAGCCTCCGGTACCGGTTTTAAAGGCGAGGGCAGAAATGGAGATAGCGACCCAGCAAGGATGGCCGCTTGAGCAAGCACAAAACGTCGCTGAGTTATATGAGCAGGCGTTTGGGATGAAGTTCGCACGGGCAATCCCTAATCAGGCAGCGCGCGTGGCGATACTATCCCGATGTTTCGTCCCAGACTTTTCGTTTGCTGCTATGCAAAACGGCAAGGTGGTGGGGTTGGCTGGGTTTCAAACCCAAGCCGGCGCGTTGACACAGGGTATGGGCGCAAAACAACTGATCGATAGCTTGGGGCTCATCAAGGGTACTTGGGCCTGTGCAGTATTGGCGCTGTTTGAGCGTAAAGCGGCACCCAATGAATTGGTGATGGATGGCATTGCTGTTGATAGCGCGGTACGCGGGCAGGGGATTGGCTCCCACTTGTTGGATGCCATTATGGATTATGCCCAAGCGCATGGCTTTGAAAGCGTTCGGTTGGATGTGATTGATAGTAACCCCAGAGCCCGCAAGCTTTATGAAACCAAAGGCTTTGTCGCCACTAAAGAAGAGCGCTTTCCGCACCTAAAATGGTTAGTCGGCTTTTCAGGCGCCACCACCATGGTTAAGGCGCTGAGCTAAAACAACAAGAGAGACAAGGATGTTTATGATTGAAACACGTCGACTTGTGCTGCGTGACATGCAGCCGAGCGATGAAGAGGCGTTTGTTCACTTAACGCAACACCAGAAGTACCAGCGTTTTTATAGCGAAACGGACTGCCAGCCAGAGACATACCGAGACTTACACGCGCGCTTTATTGAACAAGCCAACGCAAATCCACGCGTGGCTTATCAGTTGGCGGTTATCTGCAAGCAATCAGAAAAATGTATTGGCACTGTCGGTTTAAGGCTTGAGGACAACCATCAAGCATCCATCGGGTGCGGCTTAGCTGTGGAGGCTTAGGGCGCGGGGCTAATGAGAGAGGCGGCTGTCGCACTGGCCAATTTCGGTTTTGATTGTTTGGGCGTGCATCGGTTATACGCTGAGACCATTTACGATAATCTCGCTGCAACCAAGCTTTGTCGTTCACTTGGCATGCGACAAGAGGCCCATTTTCATCAGCATCGTTTCTTTAAAGAACGGTGGTGGGATACGGTGGTTTACGCCATATTACGACACGAATGGGTGCAAGGATGATGAAAAAAGCACTGCTTGGCGCACTGATCGTTACACTGCAAGCGTGTACCAGTACGCCCGTTGGTAATGAAACGACCGACGCTGCAGAATGTGTCGGTAGCACGGCGTTGCCAAGCGCATTGGCAGATAAGTTTGTAGCCGTGGACGATCCAGCGCTACTGGCGGCGTCGCTGGGTCAGCCATTGGAAGGGAAGCTTTGCCAAGGCAAGGTATATCAGGCGACTGAAGGGGTAACAGTGTATCGTGCGTGGAATAGCACCAACCCGCATAGTCAGTTTGGTCACTGGTGGGCGTTATCACAACCGTCTGGCTTGGTGGCGGATTATCGCCAAGACTATGAGATTTGTTATCAATGGTCGCCGCTCGATAAATTGGTACAGTGCACCTTGCAACCGGGCGCCAAGATTGTGGTGGGTAACGGTCAAAGTGCGAAATGTTCCGAGTATTTAACCTATCCAACCTCAAGTGCCCAACAAGTTTATCTGCAAGAGGCGGAGCAAGCGGTTCAACATTGTCAAACGTTTGATGCGGTGATGCGTTGGCAGTGATGCGCGGCAATCAACAACTCAATCACATCTAGGTGGCGAGCGCTAAGGCGGCGGATGATAGGCGGCCAATAAGGGTTTATTTCTTAATATCAATGAGATASCCTTGTTCTATGACAAGAATTGGAACAAGCACATGGAATTAGTCGCCCCCGCACTCAATCACCAAGCAGCCTTTACACGTTTTTATGATGATTTTGCTCAGTTTGACCCCGACAATGCCGATTACTATCGGCCGGGGAAAGACGATTTCCCCACTTACGTGACTCGGTTATCGGATGAGGCATTGGGTAAAAACCTTCGTAAAGGGTATGTGCCGTGTAGTCATTTTTGGCTGCTTGATGCTGAGCAACAAATCATTGGCGCGATTCGGATCCGCCATCACATCAATACGCCATTTCTAACCCAAGAAGCTGGACACATTGGCTACGACATTGCGCCATCATATCGTGGACGCGGATGTGGCAAGCAAATGTTAGCCTTAGCACTGCCCAAGGCGAGAGAGCTAGGGATCACTCGCGCTCTAATTACCGCGAATGAAGACAATATGGCATCGCGCAAAGTAATTGAAGCCAATGGCGGCACGTTGGAAAACATCATCAATGGTGAAGTGTTCAATGAATCATTGGCGCGGTACTGGGTGGATATTAATGGATGATTCCCCGCGCGTAGACCAACTGGACAGTGACCGTCTGTTGCTAGTGGCGCCCAATATGACCCATCAGCCTTTAATTTTAGAAGCCGTGTTGGAAAGTCAGCACACCCTTGCGCCTTTTATGGATTGGCTTCCGCACGCGTTGACCGAATCGAGCTCGATTGAAAACACCCAACAAGCGATTGATGACTTCGACATGTTTATCAATGAGCTACGCTACTCAATTTTTGAAAAATCGACGGGGCAACTGGTGGGTGTGATCAGCTTAATCATCCGCAACATCGCGATTCCTTATTTTGAAATAGGCTATTGGCTGCGCAGCTCCAAAGAAGGCCTTGGCTATATGAGCGAAGCGGTGCGAACGCTAGAGCAGTATGCGTTTAATGACCTTAATGCCAAGCGTGTCGAAATCAAAACTGCCTACGAAAATACCCGCAGCCGTGCGGTAGCCGAGCGCTGTGGGTATCATCAAGAAGCGATACTTATCAATGACCGTATCCTGCCGAGCGGTGCGATTTCTAGCACTGTGGTTTATGCAAAAGTGGCGGCATTTGAAACAGAGGAGAAATAATGATCCCTGTGAATACTTCCGTGGTCTCGGGCGTAGCGCTCTCTCGTATTGACGGGGAGACAAAAATGCTACTGATGAAGCGAGTGAAAGGTGGCTTCTGGTGCCATGTTGCGGGCTCGATTGAAGCGGGTGAGACCGGAGTGGACGCCATCGTCCGTGAGTTTAGCGAAGAAACCCAGATTGCGGTGGCTGATTTATATAACGCGCAATTTTTGGAGCAGTTTTACGAAGCATCGGTGAATGTGATCGAACTTATCCCTGTATTTGTGGTGATGTGTGATGATAATCAAGCCATCACGCTTAATGAGGAACACACCGAGTTTCGCTGGTGCTCACTTGATGAGGCAAAAGCCTTGGCGCCGTATCCAAATCAGCATGCCGTATATGATCATGTTTGGGCTTACTTTGTTGATCAGCCCGTTAACCCGTTATATCGCGTCAACTTGCCTAACCATCAGGAATGAACCATGAGAATGGAACGCTTTTTTACTCAAGATGACATCATATTGCACGGTGACACGGTTTCCTTGATACCAGTTAAACCTTGATTATAAGCTGGCGCGCTACCGTGGTTAAATTCGCGTTTTGCAATATCGTCACGTAAAGTAGCGCTTTTATTGACGAGCGCGTGCTCGAGTTGCTGAGAACCCTTATGGATACACAACCCAATAACCCGCTGCACGGGTTAACCCTACAAACCATTTTGACCCGTTTGGTTGAACACTATGGTTGGTCAGGCCTCTACCAACATATCAATGTGAACTGTTTTTCTAATGAACCTTCGATGAAATCATCGTTGAAGTTTTTGCGTAAAACGCAGTGGGCGCGCGATAAAGTTGAAGCCTTGTATATTGATACCTTTTGCTAAGGATAAAATATACGGATTGGCTATCGGTCGGTGTTTGTTTTTAAGTGATTGATTTTAAATAACTGTCGTTAAGATGTCGGGGTGCTGTCGTGGTAATGTCGCCCCCATTTTGCATAGTGTCGCCAGGGAAGAGCACAAAGGAGCAAGGATGAACGTGAAAGCACTCAGAGTTCAAAAAGGGTGGTCGCAAGACCAATTAGCACAATTTAGTGGGCTAAGTGTTCGAACGATTCAACGTATCGAACGCGGCCACAAACCCGGATTGGAGTCGCTGAAATCGTTGGCTGCTGTGTTTGATATCGACATTAGTGATTTGCAAAAGGAGACAGACATGCAGGCAGATACTTCAATGAGTCCAGAAGAAAGAGCGATTGCCAATCGCGTCCGTGCCCTCGGCGGGTTTTATTCTCATTTGACGCACTATGTGGTCGTAATGGCGATTTTGTTTATTATCAACTGGCAAACTAGCCCCGGCTATTACTGGGCTTGGTGGGCTGCAATGGGATGGGGGATTGCAGTGGTCAGCCACGGTGTTAATGCTCTGGGCATTGTCGATCTCTTTGGTGATAAGTGGGAAAAACGCCAAATAGAGAAGCGACTGAATGCGCGGTCAAAGCGTTAGTCGCTACCTGATAACGCCGAGCGAATGTGCCTCGGCGTTTTTGTTTTTCACCAACTAACAGACATCTTTACTGAGATGCCGCTTGTCGCTGCTGGAAGCGTGTTGCGTGCTCGACTAGGCCCTTAAACAGTGCACGCTGACAGCGAAGATAAAGCAAGAACTCTGGATGCCACTGTACCCCCAGTGTATAAGGGCGGTTAGGCGACTCAATGGCCTGTACAATGCCATCTAAATCACGTGCGCTTACCGTTAAATCCTCGCCTAACTCGTTAATCGCTTGGTTGTGTAGACTATTTATTTTGCGTCTGCCTTGCCCCAACCGTTGCTGTATATGGCCGTTGACATCACGCAATATACACAAGGTTTTCATCGGGAACACTGTCCAGCGATGAGAGGTTTTTTTGCGTTGCTCGCGCAAGCTTTGGTGCAAGGTGCCACCCAAACAGATGTTGAGAAGTTGAGCACCACGGCAAATGCCCAGCAAGGGCTTTTGGCTCGCCAATGCGCTTTTGATAACTGCGCTCTCTAGCGCATCGCGTTCAGAGTCGTAGTTGGGTTTCACTTCGGGCTCGGCGGCGTACAGCACAGGCTCGACATCGTGCCCGCCAGTAATCACCACGCCTTGATAGGCGTCTGGATCTAAGGCGGTGCCGGGGTGTAACTGTAACGGTTTGC
This sequence comes from Salinivibrio sp. PR932, assembly GCF_001996125.1. Lineage (NCBI taxonomy): Bacteria > Pseudomonadati > Pseudomonadota > Gammaproteobacteria > Vibrionales > Vibrionaceae > Salinivibrio > Salinivibrio sp. PR932. Next base: position 16,636 of record NZ_MUFM01000007.1, read on the forward strand.
CACCATAAAGTTTGACTGCCGCAGCGACAAAAAAACGTGGCAGCCTTGCGCCTTTGCTCGGGCCGGTTATTGCGATGACGGGTTTATCCATAAATTGTGCACCTTTTCCGCCCAGTTATTAACGATACGCGCTAATGGATCGTTGAGATAGCCCAAATAGGCTTTGCAACATGCGTCCAGTCGCGCAGGATCGGCGGCGAGTTTTTCTACCTCCACCCAGTCGTTCCATGCTTCGTGAATGCCCCAGTTTTGTTGGCTGACTTTGCTGTCTGGCAACCGATAGTGAAACGTGGGTCGCGCCTTAGTCAGCCCGTCGTTGACGGCCGCATTAACGCGCTCAGGATCGAGGTGTGCGAACAAGGGCAACATATCAAGCGCACGGTTTCGTGTGGGATTATCGGCAAGATAGTCATCAATCAGAGTATTCAGATCTGGCCAATAATCAGCCGCTAGCACGCGTTCAATATAGGCTTTCGGGAAAGGGTCGACATAGTTGGTTAGGCGCCGCGACAGATCAATGTCGGCCCGTTTTAAAAGCCAGTCATACAAACATAAAAATGCTTTCAAGTGCGCGCAAATCGTTTTGGCGCTTAGATCTGGCAGCTCTGGATTGAGCTGCATGCCAAATGCATAAACTGGACTGTCTTCGGTTCCTTCGGCACCTTGTTGACGTAGTGAAGCAATTAAATCCTCGACGCTATCGAGGCGGTCTAGCGGGAGAGGTGGCGTGACAATTTCTACCGGCACGACCAGCTTGGCAGCCCACGCTAAGACGTCTTCGGCGGACTGGTCGAGTTTATTGGCCAGTGTTTTCTCGCTTCTATCACTCTGGCCAAGGCGTTTTAATTTGGCATAATCTAACTCAACAACCCAATCGCCAGCGTCATCCCCAGTTAGATGGCGATCGTAGCGGCCTCCTTTTTCAACCGTGAGCGACCACTTATCTGCGACGATACGTGCGATTTCGTCGAGCTCCATACCGCTTAGTTCAAGCTCTACACCGACTCGACGCGCCTCTCCTTGCGCATTGTGCTCCCGAGGTGGTTGGGTGAGTCGTGATGTGTGCGTTTTCATTCAATATCCTCACCTTTATTTCTAAGCCTAGTAAACGTGATGAGGGCGGTATCGACAGAATCAAAGGTGTTGCTGTCTAATTGTTGACCGTTTGTGGCTTAGGTAGAAAAAGCCATTGAATGTGCTTTTCAATGGGGTGGTGCCGCAGCAGCGGGTGAGGCAGAGGCGACATACCTGTCTTTTGCCCAGCTATCGAGTGCGAGTTGCTTGATGCGACCGATCGCATCGTCAGGCAGTTCGGCCGAGGTGCCTACTGCAATAGTGTCGTCATGATATAGGTATAAACGTGACAAAAACTGTTCAAAGGGCAGGGAAGCTTCGCCGTATTGCTCTCCTTTTCCTTGGGTTGATACCACCACATCATGCCCCCAATCCTGCCCGCTATCGTTGTTGGGATTATAAAAATACACCCGCATGATGCTGTCTTGATCGAGAGCGATGCGTATCAAGGTAATGGCGTGCCAGCCCACAAATACCCCCTGGCTATTGGTCACGGCAATGCCTACGGGTTGGGGATGAATGACTGGTATATTGCCGTTGTAGTAGGGGTGGTAGCGGCTATAGAAACGTTCGATAAACTGATCAAACGCCTTCAACATACCTGTCTGCACGTCAACTGCAATCATGAATTCACGCCCCACATACCAACCGTGAAACTCTGGGTTAATCCATTTGTGAGGGTCTTCTTGTCTGCCTACACACAGACGACCCATCTCAATATATAACTTATCTAGATGAGGAACGAGTGCAACGGACACCGGATCGGTATCAATCGGCAGTGACTGACTCAGCCCTTGCAACAAGGTACTTGAGTCCAGCGTTTGCCCCTCAAAATGCATTCGCAAGTTATTATTGCAGGCCACTTGTACAATAGAGTTCAGCAAATAATCCGGGTCGTTATACGCCCACATGGATATCGCCCGCGCTGATTGGCAGGTTGGATTGTTACCTTGTGCCACACCAAGCGGCTGACCAAGCACGGACATGACTCCAGCCAATAAGTGGACGCGGGCTGGAAGGTGATCCCCAAACGCAAGTGATAGCGCATTTGCGACGTCTGGGTGCAGGGTCAGATTAATTTGTCGCCACAGGCTGGGCGCGACGGGTGCATCGAACAAAACACCGCGCTCTAACATCATCGCGAGACCGTAAATCGCTTGAGCGGTTTGCGGATGGACAGCTTCTTGAATCAAGGTATGCACGAGCTGGCGGTAGGTGACCAAACAATCTAGCCCAGTGTTACTCAGACCCAAGGCGGTAGGCAGGACATCGGGCTGGTCATTCTCGAGTAGCCAGCGTAAAAACGTCGCATGGTAATCAGAGACTAACCCGACATCGTGCATGGCACGCGCGAAACCCATCGCTTCTTGTTGTAGTGAGTTCGTATCCATGGCGGATAAGCGTTCACAATAAGCGGGTAAGCCGGGGTCGTCGTAGCACCCTTGTGTTGGGCCATACAAGGCGCTGACTAAGCGATCAATCCCGAGCTTTGCGTCACCGAGTTGGATTTGCTCTTGAGACACAAGAATAGAAATGTGGTTAATCATTGTCTTGATGGGATTGACTTGGATCGGACGCTGGGTGAGTACTCGCCAGACTTCGTCTACAAGCTCACTTAAAATCGTTTCATACCCCAAATGTGCGAGTAGATATCGATAAAGTTCACTGATCGCAGGGGCGAGAGAACCCAGCCGTATCCGGCTAGACTCATCGGAAAAGCCCATTACCCAAGATAAGTTGAGACTCAGGACTTTGGCGAGAAACTGTCGAGCGTCAGCAGGTGAAACGCGTGTCGTGCTCAGTTGACCGTCAACAATCGCGAGCATCCGTAGCTGGCTTAAACAGTCAAGTACCACGGTGCTTTTCTCGGCGTACGCCAACGTATCTGGGACTAAGTTTGCCAACAGATATTCAGGTTCAGCCCAATCGGTTCCCTGAAATATGCCTGCCTCCTGCAAGGCAGGCATACGCATACATAGCGCTTCAATGCCATTTTCTTGTCCTAGCACCCGCCCACAGATATCTAAAACATGAAACTGGTGGCGGGCTTTAGCGATAGTGCTGACTTGACCAAGTTGTTCGATAGCGTGATCAAGCTTATTCAATAAGCTAGACATAAAAGTCGAGATCTTCCTGTGCTTTTAATAGATCGCGCATAACGTGCGGATCATCTCCGTAAAAGTGTAGTAGACCCCAGTGTGTGCCGAAAGCACTGCGCTTCGGTACTTTGTTTTCCATCGGTGACTGAAGCTCATGAAATTCAAAGTACTCGTGGTTTTCTGTTTCTTCAGGAATGGCAAGCTGGCTGACAACACGACGTCGAGGGTAGACCCCAAAGGTACCGGCAACGCCTTTGGCATCTTCAATCGGAGTAGGGAAGAAAGCCTCCAATTCTTCGTCGGTCGTTTTAGGATCAAAGGCCACTACCATGGCTTGATAGCAATTGAAACCGTAAACACGCTCAATGATTTCAAAGCCTTGGAAACCGGGTGGACGATAGGCGACTTCGCCAAAGTACATGCGGCCATCCTTGGTGACGAAATACTCTGGATGAATAAAGCCAAAGTCGATATCAAAGGCATCAATCAGTTTTTCAATTTCTTGGGTCACTTTCTCTCGGTATTTTTCAAGCTCTGGTGAGGCTGGCACGAACACAGAGTAGCCGAGCGTGACGTATTCAGAGATATTTAAAAACTGGATTTTTCGGTTTTTAATAAAGGCCTCGACGGCGAACTCCCAACCATCCAAGTGGCTCTCCATCAACAAGGGAAACTCTTCATCCGAGACACGGTCGAGGTCGTCCGGTTCGCGAATCATCCAGTGACCTTCACAGCCCGCTTTATCAAACGCTTTGAGGTGGATAGGATCGTTTGGGTCACCATCCAGTTTCAGTAAGGCTTGGTTCACTCGACGCAGAAAACGGACCACATCGGACTTATCTTGTGCTTCTTCAAAGATCCCGACACGAATACCGCCGATTTGTGCGCGACGTTTCATCAGCGATTTATCGCGGAAGAGAAGGGCTTGGCCCATTAATTTAGGATTTTTAAGCAGAACGGCGTTAATGGCGCCTGCCCATTCCACGGTTTCTTCAAACAGTGGAATCGCGACATCGACGCCCATTTCTTGCAAGGTGGTGGCAATTTCAAAAGAGCGGTCGTTGAGTCGCTCAAAATTCCACGGCAAAAAAGGAATATCGTGTTCTTTTGCGTAGTCTTCAGCCCATGTGGGCGCCACGACGACGTACTGACGATCGAAACGGCTGATCGCGTCAATGGCATTTAAGCTCCACCCCAAAATGGCAACGAAGCCTTTATTAGGATCATAGTCAGCCATATTTCATCCTTTTACTTTTTGAGCATGAGTGACCACTGTCACATATTGCTGCGTTGTCTTTAAGGCAAGCTGAGGATAGAAAGCAGGAAAGTGTGCAGTTGGACGACTGAAATCGACTGCATGCGCAACGTTTTCACCCGTCGGCTGGCCAAATGCGATCTCAATCGTTCATGGACTGAGAGAGCGCCGGAAAACTCGTCATTTTATTATTGATGTCGTTATTGGTTATGTGTAAAAGCAAGGAATTACGCGGATAAATTTCGCCGCGGAGATAAATGACTTGGCGTGTTCAGGGAGTGAAAAAATGGCCAAAAATGTGGTGGTACTGGGAGCGGGCATGGTCGGTGTGTCTGTTGCTTGGCATTTGTTGAAGCGTGGCTACGATGTAACGGTCGTCGATAGAATGGCGCCTGGGCAAGAAACGTCGTTTGGCAACGCAGGTATTATTCAGCGTGAAGCTGTTCGGCCCTACGCCTTTCCGCGCGACCTTGCCACCTTGCTGCGTGTGTTACCTAATCGTGCTGTCGATATTCGTTATCGGCCCACCAGTGTTCTGCGTGCCGCGCATCCATTGCTGCAATATTGGCATCACTCGAGTGAAAACCAATACAAAAAATTGGTCCCCGAGTATGCGGCATTAATCATGCAGTGCCTCGATACGCATGATGAAATGATCGCATCCGCGGGCGCGGCCTCACTGATCCGTAAGCAAGGTTACCTCAAGTTATTCCGCAGCCAAAAAGCGCTGGATGAAGAGTGCGCGCGTGCCGCGTCTGACTATGCCAGTTACGGTGTGGAGTATGAGGTGATCAGCAAAGCGCAGCTCGCTACGTTGGAGCCGCATTTAGCCGCGCCGCTAGCGGGGGCAATTCATTGGAAACAACCTTGGACTGTCACCGATCCCGGAGCCTTGGTACAAGCCTACGCCGACGATATTATCGCCAAAGGCGGAGAGATAAAGCGTGCCAATTTGCGAGCACTTAAGCAGGAAGACGGACAGTGGGTCATCGAAACAGATCACGTGCGCCTTCGTGCGGATCAGGTTGTGATGGCGATGGGCCCGTGGTCATCTTACTGGTTGCGCCAACAAGGCATAGAGGTACCTTTGTTTACCAAACGTGGCTATCACATGCACTACCAAGGTGACGCTAACACCCCGCTCAATCATTGGATTATGGACGCTGAAGTGGGCTATTTGCTCGCACCGATGCGCGCGGGCGTGCGATTAACCACAGGGGCAGAATTGACAGCATTGGATGCTCCCTTGAACGAGCGGCAATTATCGGCAGCGGAAAAGGTAGCACGCGAGCTCTATCCACTGGGCACTCGCGTGGATACGGCGCCTTGGAAAGGTGGGCGTCCGTGTATGCCGGATATGAAGCCTGTCATCGGACCCACGCCGAATAAACCCGGATTATGGCTCGCGTTTGGTCACGGGCACCAAGGCTTTACGCTGGGGCCTGTCACTGGAAAACTTATCGGACAAATGATGGATGGTGAGAACACATCAATTGATATGCAGCCTTATCGTGTCGACCGGTTTTAAGTCTGAGGCCGAATGTTTCTGCTGCTCAAACGGGGCTGGTTCAGGTGAAATTCGCAGCATTTAAGCACGATGAGTGAACCCAAACGTCCAATGGCGTCGTACTCTCAGTTGCTTTAAATAGCGAAGCTGTAAGACAATATCGCTTTGCCCTTGCAAGGCCGCCTTTCGATGACATGGCGGCCCTGCATTTTCGCCGCTATCAAATTCAGCTAGGACAGTATCCATGTACGAGGAGTATTTCTCGATAGCCAAACCCGCCATCGTCGTGCGTGGTCCGGAAAATATGTCATTTATCGCCATTCTCGAAGCGAAACTACGCGAGTATGGCTGTGATGTCACTGTGATTGGGCCTGATGATGTCATGCCGGATTGGGATACGGTTCAGCTTATCAGCTGGGTGCCGGAAGGTGGTGCTCAAACCAAAACATTGCGCTGGCTTAGTGAGCAATGCCCGTTTATTGCGTTAATGGCGAGTCAAGCGGCGGCCGACCGTGTCGCGGCGCTGAATGCTGGCGCTGATGATGTATTATCGACGCCCGTTGATTTGGAAGAGTGCCTAGCGCGCTCAGCGATCGCCATGCACCGTCGCCATGCAACGTCTGCGATGCGAGATACGTCCGGGCAGCTACAAATCGATAATCTCTGGATGCAAAAGGATACGCACCGCGTGCGTGTTAACGAACAGCCGGTGAAATTGACCCCGCTTCAATTTGAGTTGCTGTGGCTCCTTGCGCAGCACAAAGACACGACCCTCAGTAAACCGCTGCTGTATCGCCAAGTATTGAAGAAAACCTTCGCGCCAGATGATCGTAGTCTGGATATGCACCTGAGCCGGATCAGAAAAAAATTGGCCGATGCGGGCTTCCCTGCCGAAAGGCTCCAAACTGCGCACGGGAAAGGCTACTGCTTTATTTAGCCTCGCTTGTCGTTCGAGCAACGCGCCAGTGGCGTGGGTGAGGAAGGCGTGGCAGCAACAGCCCTGCGATCACAATGACAATGCCCACCACCTGAAGTTGGCTCACGGCTTGTCCCATCAAAAACGCGGTGAGTACCGCGAACACAGGCACAAAGTTAAAAAAGAGTGCTGCATTGGCAGAGCCGAGATGGCGCACGCCGTTGAGCCAGAGTAAGTAACCAGCGACGGTACCCAGCACACCGATATACAGGAGTTCGGAGACGGCCAGCGGACTTGCAGTCAAGACTTCGCCAAATGGATGAACCTTTGGGGTAAGCGCACACATGATGCCAATCACAGTCGCACCACTGAGCATGCCCAAAAACGTGTAGGGGATCACCGGCATCCAGCGGCCAATGCCTTGGCTGAAGAAGGTGTACGCACTCCATGCAAACATGCCAGTGAAAATCATCTGATCACCTTGGTTAAAGTTTAATTGGCTGAGCATCTGCCACTGCCCATTGGTGATCACCACGAGCACGCCCGATAAACTCACCACCAAGCTGAAAACTTGCCCTTTACGTGGCAATGCGCGAATCGCGATGCAGGCGATAAGTGAAGTCACCAACGGGCTGAGCGCCATGATTAATGACCCATTGGTCGCTTGGGTGTACTCGAGCCCAGTGAATAAACAGAGGTTAAGACCGCCAATCCCCACGGCGCTGACGGTAGTCGCCCACAGCCACTGCTTGGCGCTGAGTGTAGGGATGCGGGTACGGGTGAGTTTGAGATAAAAGCCTAGACAAATTGCGGCGACGGCAAAGCGCCAAAAGACCAAGGTGAGCGCATTCACTTCATTCAGCGCATCTTTACCAATAGGAAAAGTGCTACCCCAAAAAAAGGCACATAAAATGAGAAGGGCAACGGCTTTCCATAGTGAAGCAGTAGTTGTCATAGCAAGACCTGACTTGTTGAGTGATGTGCGCTAGTGTATAAGTTTCAAAATATGAATAAACCGGCAATATCAGAACGGTAGATTCCAAATATGAAACCTAGCTATTCGTTAGACGATTTGCGCTGTTTTTGTACTGTGGCGCAGTTGGGGAGTTTTAAAGCCGCGGCGCAGCAGCTTGCCATGCCGCAATCCACCCTAAGTCGTCGTATTCGCCAGCTTGAACAAGATCTTGCTCTGCGTTTACTCAATCGTGATGCACATCGTATCTCGCTGACTCAAATTGGTCATCGCTATTTTGAACGTGCCGCAGGGTTGTTCGATGAGTTGCAGGCACTCAATGATGATCTCGTCAGTGAGAAACATCACCCCCAAGGAAAAATTCGTATTAGCGCACCGATCAATGCCGGTAAGCAGTTTTTACGCCGCGTCTTTTTCGACTTTATGCGTGAGTACCCCGAGATTCAACTGGATCTTAACTTTTCCAATAGCTTGATAGATATTGAAGCGGAAGGCATGGATGTGGTGTTTCGGGTCGGGAATCCGGTAGTAGAAAAGTGGATTGCACGGCCGCTCACCGATATTCACTTCATTCTGTGTGCCAGTCCTGACAGTGATTATCACGACGTGCGCTCACCCAATGATCTGAGTGGTCAGCCGGTGGTGATTTGTCATCCGATGACGGTTTGGGAGCTCACACACCATCAAACGGGGGAAGCGTTTGATTATCAAGCCACCACGGGCATACGTGCCGAAGTGGATGAAATTCAAATGTTAACCCATGCCGTGCAAGCCGGATTTGGCATCGGCTATATTCCTGATTATTCCGCGCTACCTTTGATAGAACAGGGCGAATTACAGCGCGTGTTGCCGCAATGGTGCAGTCGAGCGCGTACGCTATTTTTGCTCTATCGAGACCGAGAACAAGTGCCTTTGCGTGTTCGATTGCTGGTGGAATTTGTTCTCGCGCGTTTTATGTCCTCCTAGAGTGTAACCGGACATCAAAGGGCTGTTTCCCGAGACTAAAGGGGCCACGTTGCAGTGGCCCCAATGGGTGCGATTTTTCGATTAATCGCTATGATGCGTGTGCGCTGGCGACAACTCGGTGGATGCCGGCGTGATGGTTTTGGCTAAGAACAGATACATAGCAGGTACTACGAACAGGGTGAACAAGGTGCCCAGTGTCATCCCACTGGCAATCACTAGCCCCATGGCAAAACGGGCGCCAGCACCGGCTCCTGAGGCAATCAATAGCGGGATCATGGCGAGCACCGTCGCTGCCGTTGTCATCAAGATAGGGCGTAAACGGATGGCGGTCGCTTCTTCAATCGCCTCACGTTTGGTCCGTCCTTCTTGCTGGAGCTGATTGGCGAACTCGACGATCAATATCCCGTGTTTAGCAATCAGACCAACGAGAGTGAGCAAGCCAACTTGAGTGTAAATGTTCAAGGTAGTAAACCCTAGGCTGATAAATATCAGCGCGCCACAGACACTCATTGGCACGGTGACCAAAATAATGATCGCGTTTTTAAACGACTCAAACTGCGCCGCCAAGATCAAGAAAATCACAATCAAAGCAAAGAAGAAGGTCACGACCAGTTGCTGGCCCTCGCTCATAAACTGGCGTGACTGTCCGGCATAATCAACACTAAAGCCTGCTGGCAATTCTGTTGCTGCAATCTCTTCGAGCACACCCAGCGCTTCCCCCAAGGGGACACCAGGACGCGGTACACCGGAAATCTTCACCGCATTCAGCTGCTGAAAACCGCGTAATGCTTGAGGCTGCACACTTTCTTCTAAGGTCACTAACGTTGACAGCTGAACTAATTCACCGTCTTGGTTGCGAGTGTAAAACTGGCGCAATTGTCCCGGTGTGAGGCGTTCACTCCGCGCCACTTGGGGGATTACTCGATAAGAGCGGTTTTCCAGTGAAAAGCGTCCCGCATCCGCCCCAGATAACAGTGAGCCCATATCCGCGGCAAGCTGTTGCATGCTCACGCCCATCAAAGCCGCTTTTTCGCGGTCGATCTTGACCGTTTGTTTGGGGCGGTCAATGCTCAGATCGGTATCGACAAAGATAAACCGCCCAGTCTGCATCGCTTTGCCCACGATATTGTTCGCCACTTCATTAATCGCTTCAAAGGGTTGTGTTGAGCCGATAATAAATTCAACCGGCGTGCCGCCGCCCGGAGACGGCAGTGAAGGGGGCACCAAGGCAAAGCTACTTAAGCTCGGTTGGCTGTCCATAAAGGGCTGAATTTCGTTTTCCAAGATCGCTTGAGTGCTGCGCTCTCGCTCATCCCACGGCGCGAGTACAATACCGGCTATTGCGTTATTGGTGCCGCCAGAGCCATTGATAATAAAGACGTTGTCGATTTCAGGTACATCGTCAATCAGTCGGTTTAATTCGTCGGTACTGGCAGACAACGCATCCAGCGTGGTTTGGCTGTCGGCTTCGAGTATGGAGAACACAAACCCTTGGTCTTCAGCGGGTTCAAGCTCAGAGGGACTGGTGATAAACAAGAAATAGCAAGACACTAAAACAATCGCGCCGAACGTGAGGATCACCGCATTGGTATTCAACAAGCTATGGAGTGTGCGTTGGTAGCGATGATGCAATCGGTCAAACTGCTTATCCAGCCAATGCTCAAGGGAGCGCTCTTGGGTCGCTTTGTCCGCTCGATAGGGCTTGAGGACATAGGCACACATCATGGGCGAGAGCGTGAGTGCCACCACGCCGGATAAGATCACCGACGCGGCGAGGGTAAAGGCAAACTCAATAAACAACACCCCGGTTAAGCCACCGACAAAGCCGATGGGCAGGAACACCGCGACCAAGGTAGTCGACATGGTGATAATCGGCCACGCCAGCTCGCGCGCGCCTTCCAGCGCAGCTTGTGTTCGGCTTTTACCTTCTTCGATATGGCGGTGCACGTTTTCAAGCATGATAATCGCATCATCAACCACCACACCAATCGCCAGCACCATGGCAAGCAGTGTCAGTAGGTTGATGGAAAATCCTAACAGCCACATTAAAAAGAAGGTGCCGATGAGCGATACGGGGATCGCGACCGCAGGAATGACCACTGAGCGTAACGACCCTAAAAAGCCATAAATCACAAAGACTACGATGGCTAAGGCGAGAATAATCGATATCACTACTTCATCAATGGCATTATCAATATACTCGGTTGAATCATAGGCGATATACGCTGACAACCCTTGAGGCAATTGGGTGGTAATGTCGGCATCCCACACCTGATTCACCGCCTCAATTACATCCAGCGCATTGGCATCTGGCGAGACTTCGATGCCGATAAAGGTGGCATCGAGCCCGTTAAAGTTAACCGATGTTTGGTAACTTTCCGCGCCGAGCTCAACGGTCGCCACATCACTCAAACGCACAACAGATTGGCCATCACTGCTGATCACCAGATCTTCAAATTGTTTCACGTCATGAATGTCGGTGGCGGCGTTTAAATCAATCGCCACGTCTTGGCCTTTGGTGCGCCCTAGCGTCGCAAGCACATTATTGCTGCGCAGGGCGGTAATCACATCCGTACCGGTGAGATCGTACGCGGCCATTTTGACCGAGTCGAGCCAGATTCGCATGGCAAAGCTACTGGCACCCAACACATCAGCACGCTGCACGCCGGGAATCGTCGACAGTTGTGGCTCGACCACCCGGACCAAGTAATCGGTAATTTGATTATCAGTGAGGACGTCAGAATAAAACGCGAGGTACATCGCTGCGACCGTTTCCCCTACCTGCAGGGTGACGACGGGCTCACGGGCATCATCAGGGAGCTCTGAGCGCACCTTATTCACCTGTGCGGCAATCTGCGTGAGTGCTTCATTCGGATCGTAATCAAGGCGCAAATAGGCTTCGATGGTGCTCACACCGGCGGTTGATGTGGAGACTAAGTAATCAATCCCTTCTGAGGCAGCGATTTCACGCTCCAGCGGCGTGGTGATAAAGCCTTGGATCAAGTCGGCATCTGCACCGATATAGGTGGTAGAGACACTGACCACTGCATTTTTGATCTCGGGGAATTGACGCACATTCATGTCGGTGATGGCGCGTAAGCCGAGCAAGATAATGAATAGGCTCACTACGGAGGCCAAGACGGGTTTCTTGATAAAGACGTCGGTAAATCGCATCGAATCGCTCCTATTGATTCACAACGTTGGGATCAAGATCTTCGCTCGGCTGAACACGCTCATTGTCACTGACCTTGATGTTGCTACCGTTACGGAGCTTGAGGAGGCCGGAGGTAACGATACGGTCACCGGGTTGAAGGCCGTCTTTAATCACAATCATGTCACCGCGGCGCGCGCCCGTTTGCACAAAGCGCTGTTGTATCGTCAATGCATCGTCTTGCTCTTGGATCACGAATACCGCGTTGCCATACGGATTAAATTGAATCGCGCTTTGTGGTGCCAGCAAGACATTTTGCGTTTCTTCACCTTGATCAAGGCTCACGCGTGCGAACATACCTGACCGTAAAACGGCATCTGGGTTGTCAAAGGTGGCTTGAATGTCGACACTGCGACTCGATGGCGTGACAACCGGCGAAATTGCAGTCACTGTACCGGTAAAGACCTCGTCAGGCTGTGCGCTAATCGTGGCAGAAACGGTTTGACCATTTTTCAGCGTGCTGAGCTGCTGCTCGGGCAGGGTAAAGTTTAGGTGAATCGGGGTCACTGACGTGAGTGTCGCAACCGCTGTCCCCGGGGACATTAATTGGCCAAGACTGACTTCTCGGATGCCAATGATGCCGTCGAAAGGCGCGGTTAATGACTTTTGCTCAATGCGCGCTTTTTGGCTGTCGACAGCGGCAATTGCTTGTTTGGCTTCACTTTCTTTACGTTTTAGCTCTGACTCGGAGATGTTTTTATCTCTAAATAGCCGCTGATAACGCCGCAGTTCAAGTTGTGCCAATTCTGCCACGGACTCGAGTCGACGTAATTCTGCCTCATCAACGCTGGCATCCAAGGTGACCAGTAATTGTCCCTTTTTCACCGATGTCGCATTGTCGAACAAGATATTGTTGACGATGCCGCTTGCCTCGGTAGTTAGCTGGGTTTCATTAATGGCCGCAAAACTGCCAATGGTGGTTTGTTGTTCTTGCCAAGGGTGGGTTGAGACTGTAGTGGCCGTCACGGTGACCGTAGGGGCAGGCATGTTGTCAAAAAATTGGTTCATAAAATGATTGCCTACTGCTTTGTAAGCAAAAATTCCCCCAAAAACGAGGCCACATGCGACTAACATAATAATTAAACGTTTTATCATAAAAATCCCTGAACAGAATTGCTGTCACCACCCTTGGCTTATAAGTACAGACGAAGGCGCAAAAGGTTGATTTAACCAATAACAAATATCGAACTGACCAATACAAACCTTATCACTGTTTGGTTCATTCATTGGTGGTAAATTGATGATCTTGTGGATTAGCTCAGGTCAGTGTCATCAGCGAAGCCGAATAAGGAGAACGTCGATGCTACTCAATGCAAATAGCACGGTAACGGAAGCGGCGCTGCGTGCCGTGGCGCATATGCCAACGCGCAGTTTGCCGGTGCTGGTGGATAACAGCTTTAGCCAAAAACTGACCGATGCGGATTTGATGCGCATCGCGGTGTTGTTGGCCCAAAAAAGCGCTGATGAAGGAGGGTGCCCTATCGGTGCGGTGATTGTTGACAATGAAACACGTCAAATCGTAGGTAAGGGGCACAATACCTTGGTACAAGAAAATCACCCCTACAATCACGGCGAAACGGCCGCGATACGTGATGCTGGGCGAATTGACTTCAGCCAAACAACCTTGTTTACCAGTTTAAGCCCATGTGATGTTTGCGCGGCATTGATCAGCATGCGCGGTTTTTCTCGCGTGGTGGTGGGGGATGTCACCAGTGCGAGCGGTAACGAGACGATGCTGAAAGAGAAAGGCGTGACGGTTGATGTGCTGGAAGATCCGCAGGGCATTGCGCTGTATCAGCAATTTCGATCCGAGCACCCCGAACAAGAGTTAGAAGATTGGCAAGGTGTAAGTGCCGTCAAAGCACGTTTAGCCAAGCGTGGATAAGAGGAGAACGACATGGATGTTGCGATTGGTCCGACAACGGATGCGAATTACAGCCAAAAGCTGATCCAAGAGAATATGGCCCCTTACTATGAAGCGAGGAAGATCGCTTGGAATCCACAGATGTTTATGGAAAGTTGGCGAGTTTTTGATAATTATGAAATTCGCCATGAGCGAAAGCGTTGTGGCGTCATTCGCTTGAAGGCAGACGGTGAAACACTTTTTATCCGTGATTTACAGATTGAACCGAGTAAGCAGCGGCAAGGGATCGGCCGCGAGGCAATCAATTGGGCGGTCGCTTATGCGCAAACGTCTGGCTATGCGCACTTAGCGTTGCGTGTTTTTGCAGAAAATCCCGCCGTTTCATTGTATCAAGCGCTGGGATTCGTGGAGACAGGGCGCAGCCGAGATGCGGTTCTCACGCTTTCGTTGTCGTTAACTGAAACGTCCGAATAACGAGCAAAGCGCCTGAGCATATCGATAGAGATGGCATGCTAGTCTTATAGATAGCGTAGCGAGTCAACAAAGTGAGTGGCTGGATGACCCATTGGATACAAGCGTGCATTGCGATTTGGCTAACTCTTTTCTCCTTTCAACTATGGGCCGAGCCATCGACATCAGAGCCGCTTAAGGTTTGTGTGGGTGATGGGAGCCCTTGGCCGCCATACACCTATTGGCAGGGAGAAACGCGACAGCAAAAAGCGGATACCTTGACAGGTTATGCGACAGATTTGGTACTCACCGCATTAGAGCGTAACGACATAGCCTATCAACTGGTATTTATGCCTTGGGCGCGTGTGCAACATGAACTGGCACGTGAGTCAGGCCGTTGTGATCTTACCTGGGATGCGAGTTATAAACCCGAGCGAGCGCAATACAGTCGCTTTACGCAGCCACTCTATTCTATATCTTTGGGTTACCTGTACGTGGGTGCTCCTGACACACATGCACAACCGAATTTATCGGCGATACAATCGGTTTGTGGTGTGAATGGCTATAACTATGCCGCATTTGGCGAGAACCCCCGACCGAGGTTTGAAGCCAACACTTTGCAGCAGGCCTTGCGGATGTTAGAGGCGGGTCGTTGTCGCTTTCTTGCCAGTGAAATCGAGCCCGTTTTAGGAGGGATACGGTTAGATCTCTATCAATTTTCACGCGATATTGCTTACATCGCGCTGCCTAATCCGAAAGCATTTCATGCTCAAGTCAGCCGATATGCGCCACAAGCGAATGACTTAGTGGCGCAGATTGACGCGTATTTGGACAGTGCGGCTCAACGTGGTGAGTTACAAGCGCTCCGTGCACAGTACTTTCAGCCAGTTACCTCGCAGCCCCAGCATCAACCTAAGTCGGAGTAATGCGTTATCGCGTGCTACGCACAGAGTGTAGAGGGCGCTTGGACCAGCGTGTAGGCAGCTTGGTCGTCGCTAAGTGAGCGTGTAGCGTTTTAGCATGTCGATGATAGGTCACTTGACGACCCGAGTGAAAACTCACTTTGAGTACCATGTTTCTCTCCTTGTGATTAACGTTGCGATAAAGTTACATTTTTATTCTAAATAAGTGTATTTAATTATTCTTAAGTCACATAAGAAAGCCTAATAGTGAATATGGGCTTGCTGGGCGTACGATAAAACTAACAGTCTGTGCCTGTAAGGGACGGATGGGGACGAGCTAGCAAACTAATAAGGAAGATTATGACAGGGACGCCACCACTTTCAGGTCAACAGGCTGCGCTGCTTCAAAGCCTCAAAGCGCACGGTATTTCAGTAAAAATATACCGCCATCAGCCTGTCTATACGTGTGAACAAGCAGACGCGCTCGGTTTGCATACTGATGCAAACCCGACCAAGAACTTACTGTTGAAAGACAGAAAGGGTAAACAGTTTTTCTTGGTGGTGTTACCGGGCAAAGCCACCGTTAATTTAGCCGGATTGAGTGAAGCCTTGGGCACGTCTCGCTTATCGTTTGCCTCGTCGCAGCAACTCGACACCTATTTGCAAGCGCAATCAGGTGCCGTATCGGTATTTGATGTGATGAATGATCCTGAGCATCGCGTGAGTTTGGTGATCGCGAATGCGATATGGCAAGTCCAAGCGGTGGAATGCCAGCCTTTTTGTCATGATCAAACTTGGGTCATAGCCACGCAAGATCTCGCCCGCTGGTTACGCGCTATAGGCCGAGATTATCAAACAGTGGATCATCAATAAGCTGATGAAAATTAGCGTCTTTGTAACATGATCTATACAAGTCTGGCTAAGAAATGTGCAATCAGTTGCGTACAGGTGAAAACAAATAGAAATGAGACTGGTTATCGTTTATTTTTCGGTGTGTTCAAATAATCGTTAGCTACAGGAAGTCTCATGTTGAAAAAACACCCTCTTGCCGTTTTTGTGGCTGTCGCGCTGTCACCCCTATCCAGTGCAGCTGCAACTAACTCGACAGAACCGGTTGATGAAGTCTATGTGGTTGAAGGCCATCAGGCTCGTTTCAACGCCAATAGCAATGAAACAGCAATGCGCATGGATGTTAGCCAACTAGAAACAGCGGGCCAAGTGGCTGTGATGGATCAAACGCTGATTCAAGAGCAAAACGCCACGACACTAGGAGATGTGTTGGTAAATGACGCCAGCATTGGTGTAGGTGGTACGGACCGCAATCGTGAGATTTTCATGCTACGTGGTTTTGAACTTGATACTGGAACAGGCTACCTGCGTAATGGCCAGCAGCAATGGTCTTATTATCGTCATCCTGTTGAGCTGATGGAACGCGTTGAGGTATTAAAAGGACCAGCAGGTTTGCTCTATGGCAAGTCCGCACCGGGTGGTTTGGTAAATATGGTCACCAAACGTCCAACCGCAGCGTTCCAAGCGTCAATCAGCCAGAAAGTCGGTACTAACGATTATCAACACACCGTCGCCGATGCATCGGGTTCTCTCAACGAGAGCGGCACCTTACGTGGTCGGGTGGTGCTATCGAAGCAAAGCGAGGGCTCATTACGTCGCTATTTAGATGGCAGTGAACCTGAGCTCGATCGTCAAATTGCAGGCTTGATGCTAGATTATGACATCACGCCCGATACCCAGCTTTCTCTTCATTATGATCGTGTGATTGATGACAGCAGCAGCGATAACGGCGCCAACATTATCAATGGTAAACCGCAACTGGGTAGCCAATTTATCTGGGAAGCACCTTGGTCGTTCATGGACATTGATGTCGAGAACTACGGAGTCGATATTGTCAGCCAATTAACGCCGGATTGGAAAGTCAAAGCAGGCTACAATCGCCAAGACTATAAACGTCATTACCATGAAGGATTTGGACAGCGTGAAACCTATGACGCCAATACCCAATCGTTCAAATACTTTGCCATGGACCGTCACGACAATTGGGTACTGGATACGGCTTATATTGATGTCACCGGTGCATTTCAGTTCGGGAATATCGATCACCAAGTGCTGATTGGTTCCAATGCGCTGCGTAATGACTATGTCGGTCAGCGTGTGATGGAGAAAAACCAAACCGCCGTGATTGGTGGTGCGTATCCGGAGCCGGACATCCATTATGGCACAGCAACTCCGCGTGATCCTGATCCTACTGATTCCATTGGTTTTTATGCGCAAGACTTAATGACATTGAATCCACAATGGCAGCTGCTTGCAGGGCTTCGCTACGATCGCGAGGATAACGAGACGGACACGTATTATAACGTGTTGCCTAAAGCCGCGGTAATGTATCATCCGTCACCGGAACAAACCCTGTACGTCACTTATTCCGAGAGCTTTGAACCGAAAAACCCGGTGGATAGTGATACCGATATCAATGACGGCATGGCGCTGGATCCGGTAAAAGGTAAGTTATACGAGCTCGGTTACAAGCAAGCGTTACTGAACGACCAAGCGTTATTCAGTGCCGCCTTGTTCCAAATTGAACAAGAAAATAAAGTGGTCAAAGAGGCAATAACCGGACAAGGCAGTCTCACTTCACGCACCACACAATTAGGTAAACAAACGCATAAAGGGGTTGAGGTCAGCCTTGCCGGTCAAGTGACTGACAGTTGGTCAGTGCATAGCTCAGCGACGTATTTAGATGCGCGCATCGAAGACCCATTCAACCCGGCGAACGATGGCAAACAGCCTGCTGACACACCAGAGTGGGGCGCCAGCATTTGGTCACGCTATGATGTCGATAACCAAACCTATGTGAACGTAGGTGCGCGTTATGTCGGTGACCGTTATGGCGATATGAAAAACACTTATCATAAGCCAGGTTACACCACGGTGAATGCAGGTGTGGGCCATACTATCAAAGCCGGTGAACAAACGGACTTGAAACTGAGTGTGAATGTTGAAAACCTCTTCAACGAAAGCTATCTCGCCGGTGGTGTACAAAATAAAACCACGTTGGGCGAAGAGCGCAAAGTTGTGCTTGGCGCGTCATTACACTTCTAACTTCACGTATCATTAATTACCGAGGCTCAGCATTGCTGGGCCTTTTTGTGTTCTCGCCACCATATCGACTTAAGTTGTATAGCGTAAGCTTGATGACATGCTAGGTTGATCTAGTTATCTAGACAAAGTCAGCAAGGAGCGCGTTATGTCAGCCAGTAACATCTATGAACTTGGCTTGGACAAAAGTCCAGCCAATTATCAAACACTGAGCCCACTCTCTTTCCTCGAGCGAGCCGCTAGCGTCTATCCAGATTATCCGGCTAGCGTTCATGGTCATTTATGTTGGAGTTGGCAGCAAGTGGATCAGCGTTGTCGCCAATTTGCCTCGGCATTAAGCCAGGCCGGCATCGGACTGGGTGATACGGTATCGGTGATGGCCCCCAATCTTCCCGAAGTCTTTGAGTTGCATTTTAGCGTGCCGATGACAGGTGCCGTACTCAATACTATTAACACTCGGCTAGAAGCGGAAACCGTCGCGTTTATTCTTGAACACGCGGAAAGCAAAGTTTTTATCGTCGACAAGGAGATGACAGCAGTCGCAAAGCGGGCATTAAAAATGATCAAACACCGTCCACTGGTGATTGCGATTGATGATCCGCTCTATCCACATGGCGAATGTATCAGTGAAATTACGTACGAGACTTTTTTAGCACAAGGCGATTGTGATTATCAGTACGCATTGCCAGACGATGAATGGCAAGCTATTTCACTCAATTACACCTCAGGCACAACCGGCAACCCAAAAGGGGTGGTCTATCATCATCGCGGTGCCCATCTGAATGCGGTGAGTAATGTGTTGTCTTGGAATATGGATGCGCACCCTGTGTATCTTTGGACGCTACCCATGTTCCATTGTAATGGTTGGTGTTTCCCATGGACGGTGGCTGCAACGGCGGGGGTAAGTGTCAGCCTACGGCATGTGCGGGCAGAGCCTATCTTTGATGCGATAAAAACCCATAAAGTGACCCATTTCTGTGGTGCGCCGATTGTGCTGAACATGATGAATAACGCAGATCCGGCGCTAAAAGCTGAGATTCACCATACGGTTAAAGCAATGACCGCAGGGGCGGCACCACCGGCTTCTGTGATTGAAGGGATGGAAGCGATGGGGATTGAAGTGACCCACGTTTATGGCCTCACTGAAACCTACGGCCCTTGTGTGGTGTGTGACTGGCAACACCACTGGGATCAACTCTCGCAACAAGAAAAAGCACGCATGAAAGCGCGCCAAGGTGTAAGGGCCCCAATGCAAGGTGGACTGATGGTTGCCGATCCGGTGACGTTTAAACCAGTGGCAAAAGATGGCGGCACGTTGGGTGAGATTTTTGTTCGCGGTAACATCGTCATGAAAGGCTACCTAAAGAATCCGAGCGCGACGGAAGATGCCATGAGTAACGGCTGGTTTCGCACTGGCGACTTAGCGGTATGGCATGCCGATAATTACATCGAAATCAAGGACAGACTTAAAGACATTATCATTAGTGGCGGGGAGAACATTTCCAGTATCGAAGTGGAAGACGTCCTGTACCGACACCCTGATATTGAAGAAGTGGCGGTGATTGCGATGCCCGATGAAAAGTGGGGTGAGGTCCCCTGTGCGTTTGTCAAAACGACCGAAGCATCAGCCGTAACTGAAGCAGACATTATTGCTTTTTGTCGAGAACAAATGGCGCACTTCAAGGCACCGAAAAAGGTGATCTTTACCGCGCTCCCGAAAACCTCGACGGGCAAAGTGCAAAAGTATGTACTTCGTCGTAAAGTCACTGAAAAGTCAGTGTAAATAACGAAGCGGTGGCGAGAAGACGCCACCGCCAGCTAACCGCTACAGCAGGGCGAGAATCGCCTCGGCACTGGAGACGTCAAAGCTTTTTGGCGCTTCAACGTTCAAATGCGTGACGATGCCATTGTCAATCACCATCGCATAACGCTGCGAGCGAATGCCCCCAAACTTACCTGAGTCCATTTCCAAGCCTAGTGCTTTGGTAAAGCTGCCATCACCGTCAGCCAGCATATGAATCTGATTGGCGTTTTGTGCTTCGCCCCACGCCTGCATCACAAAGGCATCGTTGACGGAGACGCAAGCAATCATATCGACGCCTTTTGCTTTAATCTCATCCGCTTTCACCACAAAGCCCGGTAAGTGTGACTCTGAACAGGTCGGGGTAAAGGCACCCGGCACCGCGAACAGCACAACCTTCTTGTTGGCGAAAAGGGCAGGGATATCGTGGGTTTGCATTCCTTCAGCAGTGAGTTCGCTGAGTGTGGATGTCGGTAAAGGTTGTCCTTGCTCAATCATGGTGGCTCCTTTGTCATTGTGTTATTGAACGTTGTACTCCTACCGTCGAGTTTACGCTTATTCACGCTTTGAAAATACCGCGTTTTGATGGGGTTTTAGTCTAACTCTGCGTCGATTTTGCTCAATCTCGGCATACTGGTCTTACCAATTAATAACAACTTTTACTTTGTGATCTAGGCCCTATAATCCTCAGCCTTGTCATTGATCGAGATAATTCAATCGTTTGACATACTGTTTACATACAAATAACATCCAAGTCTAAGACTAAACAAGAGACCTCGGAGGTCCGACTAGTGAACAAGAAGCAGCTCTCAACGATAGCGGTTGGCATTATCGCCGCGACTCAAGCTCATGGGGCAGGGTTTCAGGTCGCTGAACATTCAGCAACTGGCCTTGGACGTGCTTATTCTGGCGAAGCCGCCATTGCTGATAACGCATCCACTCTCGCCCGAAACCCGGCCAATATGATGTTATTAGAAAAACGCCAAGTTTCCGGTGCCATTCATATTGTTGATCCCCATATTCGAATCAAAGATAAAACCAATAACGAAGAAGCCAAAGACGTTGCGCCGGTCAAAGCCGTGCCCGCGTTTTACTATGTGTCGCCACAAACCGATAAATGGGCATGGGGTATCGGCTTATATACCACTTATGGTGTTGCAACAGATTATCCGGATGACCTTCAAATAGGTGATATTGCCGGTCATACGGATTTATTGACCACAAACCTAAACCCTGCACTTGCTTATCAAGTGAACGACAATTGGAGTGTCGGCGCAGGATTAAGCTTGGTATATGCCAAAGCAGAACTCACCCGATATAAAGGCGCATTAGCCGCTGCGCTGGGTGGAGATAAGCGAGATAACTTACTGTCGTTAAAAGGTGATGCAGTTGGTTATGGTTTTAATGTGGGCACCACCTATCACTTTAATGATGATCATCGCATTGGATTTGGCTACCGCTCTGAAGTGGCACTCGAATTTGAAGACGGTGATCTCAATACTTTTGACACAGGGATCTCTTCACCGTCGAAGGGGAAGGGTGATCTAGAGCTCGACCTACCGGAAATTTATGAAGTATCAGGGTTTCATCAGTTAACCGATGACTTTGCCATGCATTACAGCTGGAAACGGACAGGCTGGCGTTCATTTAAAGAGCTAAAAGCAACGTCTAGCCAGTGTAATGATGGCACAGCGAACCAGTGCTTTTATAAAGACGAACAATATAAAGATAACGTACGCCTTTCACTCGGCGGTACCTATCAGTTTAATGATGCGTGGACGGGGCGCGCAGGGATCGCCTTTGATGAAAAAGCGGGTAAAGCGACCCTGAGTATTCCTGATTCGGACCGTTATTGGTATTCGACTGGCTTTACCTACCAATACAATGCAGATCTAACCATTGATGCGGCGATTACCTGGATTAGAAGCCGTGATGGAAACTTTACAGAGACGAGTAAAGGTAGCGGCCCTGTAGATATTTCATCGAAAGGCGATGCGTATTTAAGCGCAGTGCAACTCAATTATACCTTTTAAAATGGGAGCCCGTTCATGTTAAAGCATTCTTTTTCGTTATCGATAGTGGCTGCTGCGCTTTTATTGGCAGGCTGTGGGGATGATAAGACCAGCTCGACCAATCCTGACTTTAATGCTGAGGTCCAAGCCCTACTTGATCGTGACACCAAGATCGATTTTACCTTACAGGGGAAAAATCAATCTGTCCCGGTGCCCACCTTTTTATTAATGAACCCAAACGACGGCACTTTAAATTTACCCACTGATGGAGATAATACACTAAGCAATCCGCGTGCGGCGATGAATACCATGGATGGTTGGTCGACTACCATGCCGTTGGTGTTCGACTTTAAAGGCGCGGGGTTGGCCGATGGCCCTGTCTCTGGCGGTGTTTATCTGGTGAAGCTAACTGAATCGCTGACTGGGGAGAATCCGCGGCCAGAAAAGGTGCTAACGCTCGGTAGCGATTTCAATGCTATCACCAGTGCGGCGACAGACACACTGACGATATTACCCACTAGCGACTTAGCACCGAGCAGTGAATACATTGTGGTGATTACCGATGAGATGAGGGATATCAATGGCAATCCCGTCGGTACGTCAACGAGCTATGCATCGCTTAAGTCGACCAATAAAGATTATACCGATACTGCGTTAGAAAAACCGGCAACGGTTATTAAAGGTGTTGAACAGCTGGCGCAGGCCGCGGGGGCTAATTCACCCATCGTCTACTCCACCTGGTTCTCCACCCAATCGGTAGGTGACAGCTTAAACTACACCAAGCTAGCGACGGCAAATGGCTTAACTGCAGGGAACCTTGCTGCTGTGTGGAAAGCGGGCGCCAACCCCAATAATGCTGATTTATCGGATGCCTACACCATCGATATTACCGGCACTCAGGATTACGATACGGCATTGGACGCCGATGCCCAGTTTACCAAGTACTTCGATCCCAATGATGCCGATAATATTAAGGCGACGCTTAAAGCAGCGTTTAACGGCGTCAATGTTAATGTGAGCAAAGGCACCATCAAGCTACCTTACTATTTGGAAACGGATAGCAACTGGAATAGCCAACCGTTTGAGTCTGCCACCCCTAGCTTGGCGAAGGTGTTGAATGCCCTGCAAGACCCTGAGCAAAAAGCGACCATTGCCGCGCAGTTGACTGAGGCGGGTGTCGATGTTGCTGTGTTAACCGGTAACGATAAATCACAGATCGTCAACGAGCTTTTCAAGTTGGCTGGTGTGACGCTAACCAAAGCCGACGGCAGTCAATTAGACCCTGAGCGGATTATTACCCGCTACAGCCCAGTGCCGCAGATTAAATCGGTGCAAGAGGTGCCCTTCTTGCTGTTTACACCAGCAACCGTTGATAGCAATACCCAACTCACGGTTTATCAGCACGGCATTACCTCGGCAAAAGAAAATGCGTACTTCTTTGCGCCTAACTTTGCCAATGCCAATCAAGCCATTATGGCGATTGATTTGCCGCTTCATGGCGAGCGTAGCTTAGATGCGAAGCGCTCTGCCAACGTGGATGTGACAGCGTACCTGAACCTTAACAACTTGGCCGTGGCGCGTGATAATGTACGTCAGAGTGCGCTGGATCTAATGGGTGTGCGTGCAGCGTTACATAACGATGAATCGAACCTCACAAATACAGTATTAGATCTAAACATTCGGAATTCACGCCTACTAGGTCATTCACTGGGCGGTATTGTTGGTACCACTGCGTTTGCGGCGGCAAACCGTGACAATGCGGCGGGCACATACTATGGTTTCTCTGCGCTAAGCGTGGCGAATTCTGGGGGGCAGATTGCTAACTTGCTTCTCGGGTCAGACAAGTTTGGTCCTTTGATTAAGCACAGCGTTGCTTTTAAAGGCAGTGCCGCCTATCAGACCTTTGCCGGTGACAATTGCACGCTCGATAATAGCGCAGAAAATAATGTGAGCTGTTACGAGACATTCGAGTCAACCGGCTCAGCAAGTGCGAAAGCCGAGGTTCAGGGTGTGATTCAGCAATTTAATTATGCCGCACAGACGCTACTCGATACCGTCGATCCCTATACAAATGCAAGCTATATTGATGGCAGCACCACGCCGATTTATATGCAACAAGTCGATGGGGATGACACGGTACCGAACAACGTCGCCTACACGGTTCCGGGCATCGTTGATAATTTCGCTGGTTCTGAGCCATTAGCGAGAAAGTTCCTTGATAAAGTGCCTAGCGAAGCAGTGGATACGGGTTCGCCTGTGCAGGCAGGGAGTAGTTCTTTTGTCACCTTTAAAGGGGAAAACGCGAGCCATAGCACCTTTATCTTCCCGCAATCGGAGGCAGTTGCTGAGCAAGCCGTGCACGCTGAAATGATCCGTCAAGCGGTTGAGTTTGGCGCTGCGGGTGCACTCAATCCGGGGAACATTGATGGCTCAGTAGTAAATTAAGTGACCGTAACGAAATAGCAGTATCCTTTATAAGCGGCTTCGGCCGCTTTTTTCTTATTATCATGACATGATGTTGTATTGACTAACGCCATGATTAAATAGCCACACCGTTCGTCACTATTTCTTTGCCTTGGTTTCACGTAAACTATTCTCAATTCCACCGTATTGAATCGAATGATGCTTATGTCTTCTTTACACGCTTTTCCCAATGTCCATCAGGCTTACCACGCGCATGTCTACTATGAGGCCGAGACCGAAGCGCAGGCGGATATTATCTATCAGGCTGCCGCTGCATCGTCACTGCCCATCGACCTTGGCCGCTTTCATCGCAAATGCGTTGGCCCACACCCAAGATGGAGCTTCCAAATCGCCTTTGATAAGGCTGCGTTTGACGAGGTGATGGCATGGCTTGAGGTGCATCGCGGTGATTTAACCGTGTTTTTGCATGGCGTGACGGGCGATGACTACATTGACCATACGGCTCACGTGGGTTGGATGGGTCCGTCTGTTGAACTCAATTTGGCCATGTTTAAGCCCAAGCAATGAATGCGTTTCTTGAATATCCAGCACTGCTGATTTGGCATGGCGATGACGAACTATCTTACGCGTCAGACTCGGCGTCGCTTGAGGCGCTGAGTGACAGCGTGATCACTGAAGACGATCGGCTGGTGGATAGCCAAGGCATTTGCTGGTTGAGCCAAGACGGGGGGCAGCACTGGCAGCCAAGTGGGCAAGTCATGCCACTTGAGCAGCTCGTGGCGCGTGTCCAAGCGCACTATGCGCAATTGGGTCAATGCTGTGTGGGAAAAATCCAGTTTAAAGATAGGGCCGCCGCCATCAAGAGTGTGGCGACGGCCCCTGAGAATTAACGGCTGTCAGCAATCCGACGTGACACTTTTAACGAAAAGTGCGGACGAATACGCTTGATGTTCAAGCGCTGCTTGTTACGCAATCGAATGTGGCAGAGCTCAAGTATCAAACCAAATGCCATCGCAACGTACACGTAGCCTTTGTTGATATGGATGCCAGCACCTTCGGCCATCAGCAGCACGCCGAGTAGCACTAAGAACAGCAAGGCCAAGGTTTTAAACCCAGGATAACGGCTGACCAGATTATTTACGGGTTCGGCCGCGATCATCATAATGATGGCGGCGGTAATAATGGCGGCGACCATCACGGGCACATCTTGGGTGAGACCGACCGCAGTGATCACTGAGTCCATCGAGAACACCGCATCTACCGCAACGATCTGCAGCAAAATCACTGCCATACCGGTGCGTACTTGTGTCGAGTGGCTCACGGGTTCGCCATGACCCAGCCATACCCACAGCTCTTTGGCACTTTTTAGCAGCAAAAAGCCACCGCCAAACAGCATGATAAGGTCTTTACCGGTAACCGGTTCCGTACCAATCGTAAACAGTGGCGCAGTCAACGACATGACCCAAGCGATGGATAGCAACAAGCCAATCCGGCTGATCACGGCAAGACCAATACCCAAGGTACGCGCGAAGCGGCGTTTCTCTTTGGGGAGACGCTCACACAATACGGAGATAAAGACTAAGTTATCGACACCCAACACCACTTCAAGGGTCAGAAGGGTAAAAAAGACCACCCAGGTTTGGGGTTCCATAAAGAGTGTTAACATACGATTACCTCCTCGTTAAAGGAAGCGGGGGAGGGCATAACACGACATCGGTCGCTGTCCATGGATTGTGATTACCTCTGTGACTAAAGAGCGCTTATATAAGCACCACTTTGGCGCCTTGGCAAGCAGAAAAACAGCGAGTTGACCAAAAATTGACAAAGCATGTAAACGATCAAACCTGTTGCTGAGTAAGACTCATCATGTTGGATTTAAAGAGGGAATAACAATGAAAAGAGGCTGGATGATTGGGTTATTGTCCTTAATGTTAACTGGGTGTTTAGGCATGCCGAAACAAGTCACTCCCGTCAACGACTTTGAGCTTAACCGCTATTTAGGCACTTGGTATGAGGTCGCGCGACTGGATCACTCTTTTGAGCGGGGTTTATCGGATGTCACCGCAACATACAGCTTACGTGAAGACGGCGGCGTCAAAGTGATTAATCGTGGCTACAGCCGTGAAGAGGGTCAATGGCAAGAGGCAGAAGGCAAGGCGTACTTCGTTGAAAACGATAAGACGGGGTACCTAAAGGTATCCTTCTTTGGTCCTTTCTATGGCTCCTATGTGGTGTTTGATTTGGATGATGATTACCAATATGCCTTTATTTCGGGTCCTGACCACGATTACCTATGGCTGTTATCGCGCACGCCAACTGTCTCGGAGTCCGTGAAAGAGCAGTTTATTGCAGCGGCGAAACAGCGAGGCTTTGCCACCGAAGAGCTGATTTTTGTCGAGCACAGCCGCACGGATCCCAAACACAAGAAAACCCAGCAGTAGAAGAGAAGCATCATGCGAAAAACAGACAAGAAGTATGACAAAGCTATTCGAGAAGCACTGACTGACGTCTGTGAGTTGACAATGGAAAAGGTCGAGGGGTTTGAATGGCTCACGCATGAGGTGAATTATCAACGCTTTCCACAAAGCTTAACCGTGCGGCTGATGTTTAAAGACAGGCAAACGCTATCTAGCTTTGAGCAAAGTGATGGCTACCAGCGCGCACTGGATGATATGCAATCTCGTCTTGCAGCTGCAGGGGTCACACTGAAAAACATTACGCGCCATGTCCAGTTAGGCACTCTGTAAGGCTGTGATTATTCGCACACTTACCGGTTGGCTGACACGCTACAGTGTGATATCGAAGCGAGGTAATGCCCCTACCGATTAAGCGAAGGAGCAACGGTATGGAAGCACGAATTAGTATCATCACATTGGGGGTTGCAGATCTCTCTCACTCTTATGATTTCTATCGCCAGTTGGGATTTCCCACGCATAGTCATCCCGAAGAGGGGATTGTGTTTTTTAGTACGGCAGGCACACGCTTGGCGCTGTACCCCATTGATGCCTTGGCTGATGACATTAAACTTGGCACAGCTGTGGCGGAGACGGGTTTTGGTGGCATTACGTTGGCCCATAACACGCGGTCCAAAGAGGAAGTGGATGAGGTGTTGGCGTTGGCAGAGCGATGTGGCGGTCGTATTGTTAAACCCGCACAAGACGTTTTTTGGGGAGGCTACAGCGGCTACTTTGCCGATCCGGATAACTACCTTTGGGAAGTCGCTTATGGCGATTGTTGGCAGTTTGATGATAACGGCAGCCTTGTCTTGGACGAGTGACAGTCATAAAGGTGAACGCGTCGTCTACTTACATGATGACTTTCGATAATGACATGGAGAGCGCAACAAGCTATGGAAAGCAAAAACCATCAATCGGATACACATGTTGTTTTTAATCAACCAAAGCCGTTGGAAAATTATAATGCCTTCACTGCGGACCGTATTTTACAGTATTGGGTCGCGCAATTTGGCGGGCAATGGGGAAAAGACCGTTTAACCTCGTTTGGTGAACGTATTGGCGGCGACCTGTTAGAGGCGGGTATGGATGCTAATCAGTTTCTGCCCACTTTCCGGCCTGTTGACCGCTTTGGCTATCGCATTGATCAGGTTGATTATCATCCTGCGTATCATCAACTCATGGCACATGCTATCGAGTATGGCCATTGCGCCATGCCTTGGTGTGAAAAAGCCTCGGGGCGTCATGTGGTTCGTGCTGCCATGGCATTTCTTCACACCCATGCCGATCCGGGCTCTGGCTGTCCGCTCACCATGACATTTGCCAGCGTACCCGCATTACAAGCTCAAGCAGATATCGCAGAAAAATGGCTGCCTAAAATCGTGAGTGGTCGCTACGATGGACGTAACATTCCTTGGTTTGAGAAAGCGGGTGTCACTATCGGAATGGCAATGACCGAAAAGCAAGGAGGATCGGATGTGCGGGCTAATACAACCTATGCAACGCCTTGTGAAGCGCCCGGAGGAGGTAAACGTTATTCACTGGTGGGGCATAAATGGTTTTGTTCAGCACCCATGAGTGATGCCTTTCTTGTTCTCGCACAAACTGACCACGGTTTGTCCTGCTTCCTGGTTCCACGTTGGCGAGAAGACGGGAGTAAAAACCCGATTCACATTCAACGTTTAAAAGACAAACTAGGAAACCAATCAAATGCCAGTTCGGAAATTGAGTTTCGTGATGCGCAGGGGTGGCTGTTAGGTGAGCCAGGAAAGGGGATTAAAACCATTATTCAAATGGTGGCATTAACGCGCTATGACTGCATGATAGGCTCTAGCGCTCTTATGGCACAAGCCACCAAAGAAGCCATTTGGCATACTGCAGGTCGTGAGGTATTTGGTAAACCTTTGCACCATCAGCCACTAATGCAAAATGTTTTGGCTGATCTGGCCTTAGAGTCAGAAGCCGCGCTCGCGCTCTCCATGCGATTGGCTCGGGCGCTTGAACAACTGGATAACCCACATGAAGCCGCCTTGGTTAGGATTGGCACGGCTATTGGTAAATATTGGATTTGTAAGCGCGCGGTACAGCATACCTACGAAGCGATGGAGTGCTTGGGTGGGGTGGGTTATGTAAACGAAAATGTCGCCAGTCGGCTTTATCGTGAGGCCCCTGTTAACGCCATTTGGGAAGGATCGGGTAATGTGCAATGTTTGGATTTACTCCGAGTGCTGACTCGAGAGCCGGATACCTTATCGGTCTTCATTGCAGAATTACGCTGTGCGACAGGGGCGAATGACGCTTTTGATAGAGCGGTAGATCTTCTGGAACGACACCTAGGTAATGCTGAGATGTTAGCTTATCGTGCTCGCCAAGTGATAGAGAAAATGGCGATACTGTGGCAAGCTGCGACACTGTTGCGTTATGGAGAACCAGACATTGCCGAGTCCTTCGTGCAAGCGCGTGTCGAAACGTCAGAATATCATCAATATGGTACGCTCCCTTCGCACATTGATATGACCGCGATCATCTCTCGCGCGATGCCGCAGTCCAGCGGATAAGCAATAAGCCACTTAAAGGCGTCCCGAAAGACGCCTTTTTAGTCTCTAAAATCAGTGGTATTACGCGGCTGCTAGCGTTTGCGCTTGACGGTTTGCATGCCAGACCAAGCCAAAGCCAATAATGACCACCGCGCAGGTTGATAGCATGACGGTGGTGACGGCGATCAAGCCGGAGGCCGCAAACGCAGACACCACGGCGCTCGCCAAGAAGCAGATCATCATTTGCAAGAAGTTCAGCAGCCCCGCAGCGGTCGCGCTACAGGATTTGAAATCTTCCAATGCGCGATTGACGACCAGTGGGTAAATGGCGCCGTTCGCCGCCGCGAGGAAACAAAACGGACCTAAAATTGCCCAGATGTTGGTGACATCGGTACGCCAGCTGATCAAAAAGATAACCACGACACTGATGACAAACAGCTTAAGCAGCCAAGGCAAGATACTGTGATCTTTAAGCTTGTTGAGGGCATGACGACAGGCATAACCACCGACGACAAAAGCAATGGTTTGTGGAATATAGCTCAGACCAATATCCGCTTCGGTATAACCCATGGCGGACATCACGAACGGTGACCCTGTCAGATAGGCAAAAAATGCTGCGGAACAACCCGCGAAAATGAGCATATTACCGATGAATTTTTTTGATTTAAAAACTTGTTGGTAGTCACTCTTAAGTTTATCAATAATTTTAGTGTCTTGTACTGGCTTAGCTAAGCTTTCTTTTTCACGTAGAGTAAGAGCAACGAAAACAAGTCCTAGTACAAATAAAACCACAAAAATACTGCGCCAATCAAAATGCTGGAGCAAGTAGGCACCTAATAATGGTGCTAGAGCTGGAGATAAGGCAACTAATGGCATGATAGTGGCGAACACTTTCTGACCCAGTTTACCCTCATAGCGATCAATGACCACCGCTTGCCAAATCACAATCGCGCTACATGCGCCCAATGCTTGAACAAGACGTGCACCGAGTAGCAGATAAATATTACTCGCAAAAAGGCATACGACAGTCGCGACAATATAAAGAAGCAAGCCGATCAATAGCGCAGGCTTACGGCCAACGCGGTCGGACAGCGGACCATAAACCAGTTGACCGCAAGCCATACCAAGCAAAAATATACTTAAGGTTAACCCAATATTTGCGGACGATGTAGCAAAATCGACTTGCATGGCTTCAAAAGCGGGCAGATACATATCAGTGGCTAAAAAGCCCAGCATACTTAACCCTGCT
Organism: Salinivibrio sp. PR932; assembly: GCF_001996125.1. Lineage (NCBI taxonomy): Bacteria > Pseudomonadati > Pseudomonadota > Gammaproteobacteria > Vibrionales > Vibrionaceae > Salinivibrio > Salinivibrio sp. PR932. The sequence continues at coordinate 47,440 of NZ_MUFM01000007.1, forward strand.
AGCCAGAACAGAGTGATAAACGGCACTTGTTTGTTCATTTTTTATCTCTTGATGCAAAGATTAGTGTAACAAGCAGTTTATGACTAACAATCTATGCTGTGAAACGCTATGATTTGAACATTGCTTTCAAAAAAATTGATTTGAATGTTTTCTTACCAAGATTTTCAAGTGATTGACGTGGTCGCACGGCGAGGAAGCTTTTCCGCGGCGGCCGACGAGTTGCACAAAGTGCCGAGTGCGGTGAGCTACACGGTGCGCCAGATTGAAGACAAACTGGCGGTTACCCTGTTTGAGCGGCTTCATCGTCAGGTTCGGTTGACGGCGGCGGGAGAGTTTTTTGTCTCTCAATCGCGTGAGATGATTAAGAACATGGAAACTATTCGCCAGCAAACACAACGTGTGGCCAATGGTTGGACACAAAGTGTCGCGTTAGCGCTGGACAACGTCGTGCGCGAAGATAGCGTCAATACGCTGGTGCGGGATTTCTACGATGCGTTTCCTGATGTCGAGCTGTTACTAACCATGGAAGTGTTTAACGGCGTATGGGATGCGTTGGCGGATGATAGAGCCGATATTGCGATTGGTGCCACGGCTGCCGTGCCAGTGAGCGGGGCGTTTCGCTATCGGGAAATGGGCACCCTGCGTTGGCGGTTTGTGGTGAGCCCCTCGCATCCACTCGTCCAGTGTGCCCAGCCACTGGCTAATGATCAGCTCGCGCCGTATCCAGCTATCTGTTTGGAAGACACCTCGCGCCGCTTACCGCGCCGTACCACTTGGCTATTGGATAATCAGCGCCGCCTCACGGTACCGAATTGGCACAGTGCCATGCAATGTTTTAAGGCAGGGTTAGGCATTGGTGTGATGCCTTCACACATGGCAGAAGATGCGATTGCGAGAGGAGAGCTGGTGGAGCTTGCGCTTGAAGAGCCGCTATTAAGTAGTCCGTGCTGCATTGCATGGCGCTCGGATAAAGAATCACCACCGGTGCGCTGGCTGCTAGATTACTTAGGCGATAAAGAGCAGCTGCAGCACCAGTGGCTATAAGCTAGGAGGAGGGCGTATCGAGCGTACGCAACGTTTGGTACCCCGCCCAGACTCGTGTTGCTGCGGTAATTAAACAGGCTGCGCCAAAGATGCCGGCAATCCACGCCATGTATGTTGGGAAAAGGCACATTAACACAAAACTCGCGATGGTCTCCGTTCCTTCGGTGATCCCGCCGATGTAATACATCGACTTATTGGCGTAAACCGGGTTATCAATCTGGTGTTTGCTGGCCATAATTGCAAACGCTAAAAAACTTGCGCCAGTCCCCATAAAGCAAAACAGCAAAAAACTGGCGGCGATGGCGTTATTGGCCGGATCGGCTAGGGCAAAGCCAAAAGGAATGGCCGCGTAGAAGATAAAATCGAGGGTAATATCTAAAAAGCCCCCCGCGTCCGTGAGCCCTTGCTCGCGGGCGAGCGCACCATCAAGGCCATCAAAAAGTCGGTTGATGATAATAAACACAAGCGCCAGCCAATACATTTGCAGCGCGAGAGCGGGCACGGCCAGCAAGCCAATCAAAAAGCCTGAGAGCGTGACGGTATCGGGTTTTAGCTCCCATTTTGTAAGCCGCACCGCTGCCTGCTTCAATGGCCAGCGGATCACCGTGATGGCGTAACGATCAAGCATTTTGCATCTCCTCTTGCGGTGCGGAGTCAGTCGGGCGAGCCGGCCAATTTAAACAGCGGCTCTGATCCGCAATATCCTCGGCATCATGCGTCACAATCAACGCAGGAATGTTTCGCTGCGCAATTTGCTCAAACACAAAGGCCCGAAAATCCCGTCGTAGCGGCTTATCCAGCTTACTAAAGGGTTCATCAAGCAAGATAGCATCGGGCGCGGCGAGTAATGCACGCAACACACTGATCCGCGCGCGCTGCCCGCCGGAGAGCTGGCTGGGGGCATAATCGGCAAACTCCGCTAAATTGACAGACCCTAATGTTGCGATAGCTTGATCACGTTTTTGTACTTTGTTCATCGAGGATGGCAACGCAAACGCCAAGTTTTGCCACACATTTAAATGTGGAAACAGTAAATCATCTTGAAACAGAATCCCGATACGGCGCTGCTCCGGCGGCAAGTGATCAAAGGGTTCACCATTTAAGGTTAGTTGGCCGCTGTAATGCATGGGCGGTTGAATGTGTCCTGCCAATACGCTCAGCAGGCTCGATTTTCCGCAGCCACTGGGACCCATTACGGTGAGTATTTCTCCCGGGGCGACCGAGAATGACAAATCACGCACCAAGCATTGATCAGGCGCGTTTATGGTGAGTTGGTTGACACACAGTGTCATGGTGTTCAGCTCCTGAGATAGTTGGTGTTGATGTAGGTAAAAGACGGCGTTCAGCCACGCGGCTCAGCACAGTGGCTAAGGCGAAAACAATGAGAGGAAGCATCGCTTGCATCAGCCCATACAGGCCACTGATACGGCGATCGAGGCCGCTCGATAAGCTAACCGCCTCTGTGGTCAGGGTATTAATGCGTCCCGCGCCCAGCAATTGTGTGGGTAGGTATTGTGCCAAACTGACACTCGCGCCGACCGCCCACGCCAAAATAATGGCGGGCAAAAGGAGTGGCAGTTTCACTCGCCACCATGCAAGCGTGGCGCTGACACCGAGGCTTCTGGCGGTTTGCATAAGACGCATATCAAATTGCTGCCACGGCCCATCGAGTGCGAGGTACACATAAGGAAACGCGAAAAAAATGTGAGCCCAAAGGGTTGCCGGCACGTGCCACTGGCCGGGAAGGCTATACACCGCCACCTGAATACCGAACAAGATAGAGAGTTGAGGAACCAATAATGGAATAGCGATGATCGCTCTCGGCACTGAGCGTTGCTGATTGACTGACCGTTCCAGACATCCGATGGCAAATAGCAAGGCGACACTGGCGCTGATCACCGCCAGAACAATACTGTTCCCCGCCAATGACCACACATAGCTAAGCTCTTGCTCCCAAAACCGTAAGCTATATCGGCTGGGTAGCCAATCGGGAAATGACCAGCGCAGCGCGAATGACCACATCAGCAACACAGGCATAATTGCAAGGGGAGTGATAAACACCGGCCACCAGAGTGATTTGCCGGGTAACCATGCGTGGCGGCGGCCCGTGTATTGCCAGCGATTGAGACATTGGCAACCAAGCCACGCCAAAAAGCGAAATAGCAATAAGGCTAAGCCACACAGAACAAATAACAGCAGGGCACCGGCTGATGCTCTGGGAAATAGTGCTAAATCCGGGTCATTAAACCACTGCCATACCAATACCGCATAGGTAGGCGGCGTATTCGGCCCAAGGATCATCGCCACATCAACCACTGACAGGCTGTAGGCGATGACGGCAAAAATCGGGAAACGCATTTTGGCCAGCCAAAGCGGAAGAATGACTTTTAACCAGGTTGCGGTGCGGTTATACCCGAGACTGGTTGATACCATCGTCAGTCTAGACACATCAATTTGACGCAGCACCGATAGACTCATCAATAGTAAAAACGGAGTTTCTTTTAGCGTCAGCGCCAAGGTGAGCCCAATAACATAAGGGTCTTGTACCAGCGCCCAAGTCACGGGTTGATCGCCGAGAAGGGGAGTTAACAGGCGAAATAGCCAACCCGACGGGGATAGCAGCAAAACCAGACCAATCGCAAACGCGACGTGTGGTAATGCCAGTAGCGCAGGCAAGCGTGCACTGATCTTTTGCCAAATAGGCGTGTGCCAAGTAGCCTGTAAAATCATAAAGCTAAGTGCCACCGCGAGCAGGCTACTGCCTAACCCCGAGATGAGCGTTAGCTGAATAGATTGTGATAGCCCCGGCCATGCCATGACAGCTTGCCAGCCGCTAAAGTTAGCCTCTGTCAGCCCTAGTGTGGGTAAGAATGCAAAGGCGGTCGCGAATAAGCCGCCCACCCCTGGCAACAAGGGTAGGCAGCACACCGTTAGGGTAATGGCAAACAGCAAACGTGCCATATCAACCTCTTTCTATTGGCCGTAGCGTTTCAGCCAAGCGCGCTCAAGCGCGGTTTGCCAGCTTGGGTGTGGCTCGGGTTGGGTGTTAAAGCGGCTAACTTCGGCGGTGTCAGGCAGCTTCACGACGGGTGGATCGCCCCATACTTGGGTATCGGCTTTGCGCAGCTGTGCCTTTTCGCTCATTAAGAAGTTGATGGCGACCATGGCACCGGCTTTGGCATTGGCGTTGTATGGAATCGCCATAAAGTGAATGTTAGACAGCGCGCCTTGGTCAAAGGCAAACGCACGCGCTGATGGGGCAAGTTTTCCAGAGGCCACCGCCGCTTTTGCTGCATTGGGGTTAAACGCTATCGCGACGAGAAGCTCACCATCGTCCAACAATTGGATAGTTTCAGCACTACCCGATGGGAACTGCGCGCCTTCGCGCCAAGAGACTTGGTGCAGTTGGTCGAGATAGCGCCACAATGGTGCGGTCACGGCGTCAAAATCCACCTCATCAACCGGCAAGTAAAGTGCCTCGCGGCTGTCCGTGAGCTCGAGTAACGCCGCTTTCAGAAAACTGGTGCCGTGAAACTCAGGGGGTTTGGGGTAACTAATACGGCCAGGGAATGCTTTAGCCAAACTTAACAGTTCGGCGAAAGAGCGAGGTGGGTTGGCCAAGGTTTTCTGATCATGGATAAACACCAGCTGTCCCACCCCCCAGGGTGCTTCGAGGCCGTCTGTAGGCTCCGTGAAGTCTTCTTCAACCGGTAAGCTTTTATCGACAATTTGCCAATTGGGGAGCGTGCTGACAAAAGGGCCGTACAGCAAATCATTTTCCTTCATCGATTTGAAGTTTTCGCCGTTAATCCAAACCATATCGACACTGCCGCCGCTATCCTTACCGGCGGTCTTTTCGGCAAGCAGGCGATTGACGGTTTCAGCGATATCCGCCACTTTGACATGTTTCAGGGTGACACCGTAATCGCGTTGTAACTCGCGGCTTGCCCAGCGCAGGTAAGCATTGATCTCTTGATTGCCGCCCCATGCGTTAAAGTAAACAGTTTGACCTTTGGCTTGTTGCTCAATACTTTCCCAACTGTTGTTTTCCGCGCTTGCAGAGGCAGTAAAACTGGCAGTACTCGCAATTGCCAATGTTAACGCCGCTATCCAGTGTTTCATTGTCATCTTCCTTTTCAATTAGTGACGCATCCAACGATGATATTTTTCGACCCAGTTAAGCAGCTTCTCGGGTGCATGGGCTTGTTTCCACATTCCAGCGGTATACTTCACCGCTTCACTCATGGTTGGATACGGATGGACGGTGCCCAAAATTTTATTCAGTCCTAACCCGTGCCGCATGGCGAGAGTAAATTCTGCGAGCAAGTCGCCTGCATGCTCGCCAACAATAGTCACCCCCAGAATGGTATCTTTTCCTTTCGGTGTCAGTACCTTAATAAAACCGTGGTCATTTCCATCAGCGATCGCGCGATCCAGATCATCAATGCCGTAATAGGTCACTTCCACCTCTTGCTGATTGGCTTTGGCTTCTTTTTCATTGATGCCCACACGCGCGACTTCTGGCGATGTATAGGTCGCGGAAGGCATTACTGAATAGTCAGCACGAAAGCGTTTAAATTGCCCGAATAGTGCATTCACGGCGGCATACCACGCTTGGTGGGCACTGGCGTGGGTGAGCTGAAACGGCCCCGCTACATCACCTACCGCATAGATATTCGGATAGACGGTTTGCAGATACTCGTTGATTTGAATAGTGCCACGCTCGGTCACTGGAATATCGAGCTTTTCGAGACCAAATCCTTTGGTGTTGGCACTGCGCCCTAACGCGACTAGCACCGCATCAAATGAGACAGACTTCTCACCGTCAGGGCCATCGAGTAACGCGATTTGCTCATTATCACTGTGTTCAAATGCTTTGACTTTGTGCTGTGTTAAAACCGTGACACCGTCACGCTCTAACGCCTGCTCAACTAGCTGTGCGGCATCTTTGTCTTCACGGCTAAGAAGTTGGTCAGCCATTTCCGCGAGCGTCACTTGGCTGCCTAAGCATGAAAAGCTTTGCGCCAATTCCGCGCCAATGGGGCCACCGCCTAAAACCAACAACCGTGGTGGCAGCTCAGCCAGAGACCAAATCGTATCCGAGGTGTAATGCGTGACCTCAGCCAAACCGGGAATCGGGGGCAGCATGGGGCGTGCGCCTGTGGCAATCACGATGTTGCGAGTGGTCAGTCGCTCGCCGTTCACCTCAACTTCCCATGGCGAAACGATGTGCGCTTCACCTTGCACACACTCCACGCCGAGTTTGGTGTAACGCTCGACCGAATCGTGAGGCTCAATGTGGGTTATAACCTGTTTAACCCGTGCCATCACGGCCGAAAAATCAACAGCTGGCGTTTGGGTATGAATGCCAAACGTTTTGGCCTTGCCAATTTCTCGCATGGTTTTTGCCGCGCGTATTAGCGCTTTTGAGGGAACACATCCGGTGTTTAGGCAGTCTCCTCCCATCGAACCTTTTTCAACCAGCGTGACTTTTGCTTTTACCACTGCAGCGATATAACTCGATACCAAGCCGCCTGCACCGGCACCAATCACTACCATATTGCGGTCAAACTGTTGGGGTTTGTTCCAACCTTGATAGCGTTTACGACGCGTGATCCAAGCCATGACCCACTTTGCCAGTAGTGGGAAGACACCCAGTAAGGCGAGAGAGCCAAGCACCGACGGAGACACCACATCGCCGAGTGCGTCGATTTGGGCCAGTTGGGTCCCTGCATTCACGTATACCGCGGTGCCTGGCAGCATCCCTAACTGGCTAACCCAATAGAAGGTGCGGGTTTTGAACGAGGTTAGTCCCATCACCAAGTTAATCAGAAAAAACGGGAAAATCGGGATCAGGCGGAGGGTCAACAGATACAAGCGACCGTCTTTCTCTATGCCGCGATTAATGGTGTCGAGCTTACTGCCAAATTTAGCTTGGACCCAGTCACGTAGCATAAAACGGCTGACCAAGAAGGCGAGGGTAGCGCCAATCGAGCTGGCAAAGGAGACCAACACTAATGCCCACCAAAAGCCAAAGAGTGCCGCGCCCAATAGACTGGCCACTGCCGCACCCGGTAAGGACAGGGCGGTCATCACCACATAGCCGACAAAAAACACCAGGCTTGCGATGGTCGCGTTTTCGATAATGTAATCATTCAATGCCACTTGTTGTGCTTTGGCGTTTTCAAGCGTGAGCCACTGGCTGAGATCTAAACTGAACCAAAGTGTTACAAGCGCCACCACCACTAAACCAAGCAATATCTTTTTTACTGGCATACTGTGTCTCGTCCGATAGTAAATGGGTCCCAGTTATTACTTTAGGTACTGTAGCTGAATTAACTGGCTGATTTGTCGGTTACATTGAGGAACTGTGTCCTTAATCGTACCTTTAACCAGACCCGACCGATCGCAAGAAACTTTCGCTATTAGTCAGAAATTAGTTTGAATGATGATTTATTGAGCGTTTAGCTCGTTCAGAAAAAGCGACACCGCCATAAAGGCGGTGTTGGACGCGAACATTGCTCACAAAAAAGGTAGAGAGGTATGGGGGTTGTGAGGAATTAATTTTCTAAATGTTGTAATAATTCTTGGCGACGTTGGGGTGGAACCACAGACCAATGCTTGCCAGTAATCGCACCTTCTAGTGACCACAGTAACTCCAAGCTTAGCTCTTTTTCATGCGCAGAAAGGAGCGCTTTATAGGCATTGACGGCACCTTGTTGCTGTAAGCTTTCAGGCGTCTCAATACCTGCTTTTTTCAGCATGCGCTCGGTCGCGAGCCGTAAATTAGGCAAGTCTTTTAAACGAGACGGTGCGGCTTGTTTTTTCAAAGTACGATCGCGTGTCGCGACATCCAGCGCTTCTTTGGCTTCAGTGAGCAGTTTATCTTGGTCATCCCACCAGTATTCAGGAATCGCAAAATATTTCGTCACAACGGGAAAGCCCCGCTTTTTATACACGTAGGGTGATAAGCCTTGTTTTTTTAATAGTGCTTCGTTTTCTTTTCCAGCACGTAAATGGAGAGTGTTGTTAACGACAAGTGCGAACATGGTGTCTTCACAAAAGATACCAAACCCACCAAACATTGAACGGGACTTTATACTGCCCAATTTGGCAAATAACTTCATTGCGTTCTTTAAAGCTGGTTTATCCATTTGATTAAAATCTCGATGAATTACTAATGCCTAAAAAAGACGTCATAATGTAACAAGGCAAGATCGCAGAATTGTCAACGAGCCATCAAATTTGTCAGCTTTGATATGTTGGCAACCCCGCTACCGTTGATATTTTGACATCATGTCAAATTACCATTAGGCCGGAGGCTTTGCGTCCCATGCTTTCGCCATGGTTTGCCTTGTTCAATCGCTATTAAGCATATAATAATTAGACACCGATGTCGTCCTCTCCTATTACGCAAAGTGTGATCTTGGTTCAGGGTGGGTGTAATTGATGAACTAGAGTAAAAGCACTATAGGAAGAGTAGTCGCGTAAAAAAGCACCGCCAAGGCATTGACGGTGCTCTTCATAAAAATTTCGTTAAAACATTAAGATAGTGTTTTAACTGACTGTCGACTCACTAGTGCAGGTTGCATTTCGAACACTTGCTGTTGAGTCTCGTTGTTGGCAATTCGCGCGAGCAAGAGCTTGACGGCCGTTTTGCCTAGGCGGCGTTTGGGCTGGTGAATAGTTGTCAATGGTGGCGAGAAATACTCGGTGAGATCAATATTATCGTAACCAATCACCGATATATCATCTGGCACTTTCAAGCCGTGCTCGTTAAATGTACTAATGGCCGCTAATGCCATAATGTCATTAAAACAAAACACAGCGGTCGGGCGGTCTGACATTGTCGCTAATTGCTTCGCTGCAATTTGCGCTTGATCGGCTTCAAAATCTGCCTCAATCAACCAATTTTCATTTACTGGAATGTTGGCTTCTTTTAACGCGCGGAAATAACCGTTTAAGCGATGCTTACAGGTATTTTTATCCATTTGGCCAGAAATGCAGCCAATCCTAGTATGACCATTATCAATAAAGTGTTTGGTAGCAAGGTAACCGCCCAATTCAGCGTTATCTTCTATACGGTCTGTATCGATATGATGACTGCCCCAATCCATCACGACCATAGGCAGATCGCGTTTTTTTTCTAATAACAGCATCAAATCTTCGTTGAGGTCAGAGCACACCACAATGAGTCCGTCGACGCGTTTTTCAGACAACATACGCAGGTAGTCGCGTTGCTTTTCAAGGTTACCCTCGGTATTGCAGAGAATCAGCGTGTAGCCTTGCTTATAGCAATAGTCTTCCACACCGTGAACCAGTTCGGCGAAAAAGGGGTTGGTGGATTTAGTCACCAACATACCCAGTGTACGTGTTGTATTGCACTTCAAGCTTCGCGCCACAGCACTTGGGGCGTAGTTCAATTCTTCAACCGCTTGCCATACTTTCTCAGTCGTCTTCTCTGCGACAAAGCGGGTTTTGTTTATCACGTGCGACACCGTCGTGGTCGATACACCGGCGAGACGCGCGACATCTTTAATCGTTGCCATCTTGATTCTTCTTTGTAGTAATGCGTAGGGATCGTTACTCGCGACCTTACAGAAAAACGCCGCTGTTTCTCAGCGGCGATGTCTTTCACAATCCCGGCACATCAGACGGTTGCGAAGGTAACGAATCCGATTTCATCCATTCTCATAGCTAATCGGTTGCGCTCTCAGTTTACTTAGGTTGGCGCACACTCGCAATTGGTCTGATCAGCGAAAACGGACCAACAGGCGGTTTTGTGAGCCAGCTATGATGTATTTGTCAATTAAGACACGATCAGTGGGCAGTTATGCTCTGGGTGCGTCAATACGGTCAGCGGGTATTGGTAGATGTCTGCCACTCTATCACTACTAAAACACTGCCACGGATCGCCGGATAGGACGATTCGACCTGCTTTCAGAAAATGCAGTTGATCGGCGTATTGCGCCGCCAAATTCAGGTCGTGCAACACTACGAGTACTGTCATTCCTTGGTCAGCGAGTGCTCGACAGCGCTTTAGGGTGTAATGTTGATGGGTAATATCTAAGGCCGAAGTGGGTTCATCCAGCATCAGAATCGCTTGATCCGGTGCGGTTTGTGCCAGCTGTAATGACACGCGCGCCATGTGTACGCGTTGTTTTTCACCGCCAGACAAAATCGGATACGGTCGATGAGCAAGATGGCTAATATCCCATGCCGTTAGTTGCTCGTTAGCCAGGGCCGCGATCTGTTCTCGGTTTGCCTTTAGTGGTGTCGCCCCCATCTCGACCACTTCTTGTGCTGAGAATGCAAACGTGAGCCCGCTATGTTGGGGCAGGAAGGCAACTCGTCGGGCAAATTCTTCGCCTTGCCACTGGCTCTTTGGCTGTTGCCAAAACTGCACACTGCCATGTTGATGTTTGTCGCTAATCAATTGCTTTAACAGTGTACTTTTCCCCGCACCATTCGGCCCGAGTAAAACGTGTAACTGGCCGGCAGTAAAGGCGAGATTAATCTCGCTTAGCAGTTGACGGCCGTTAAGCGCATAGCTGAGCTTGGAGATTTGAAGGGCAGAATCTGTCATTCGTGAACCACTGCTTTTCGTTGTTGAATAAGAAGCCATAGAAAGAAAGGAGCCCCCATTAGGGCGGTAATAATGCCAACCGGCAATTCGGCGGGTGCGACAATGACACGGGCAACAATGTCGGCCAAGGTCAGTAACAGGGCACCAAGAATGGCTGATAAGGGCACCAGTGTGCGATGATCCGGGCCGGCAATTAAACGTCCAATGTGTGGGATCACTAGACCCACAAAGCCGATAAGACCGGCAGCACTTACCGCAATGCCCATTCCCGCCGCAGTCACAACAATGAGTAGGCGTTTTAAATGGTGTACATCAATGCCCAAATACGCCGCTTCGTTTTCACCGAGCAAAAGGGCATTTAAGTGGCGTGCGCGCTGGTAGGCAAATACCGTGAGTAAGCATGCAGCGATGCCAGTGAGAACAATCTGTCCCCAAGTCGCACCGGTCAGTGACCCCATCGACCAAAGGGCGATGTCTCGTAACGTTTGATTATCCGCAACATAGTTAATCAAGCCTAATGCAGCGCCGGACAAAGCACTGATCGCAATGCCCGCTAGCAACATGATGGTTACCGAACTGCCCATGGCCGTTGTGCCAATTCTGTATACAAATAGGGTTGCCAGTAGTGCACCGATAAACGCAAAGGCAGGCACCGAAAACACAAAGCTGGCCTCGATACTGCCCCAAGAGAGCAATAGCAAGCCCAGTGCGCCTCCTAATGATGCGCCGCCAGAGACACCGATAATACCCGGGTCAGCGAGCGGGTTGCGGAAAAGCCCCTGCATCAAAGTGCCGCAAACGGCGAGCAATGCACCGATAAAAATACACAGCAAGGTTCGAGGTAATCGAACTTGTTGAACGATGGCGAGCACATGCGGCTCAATATTGTCATGCCAAGGGGTTAAGCTCTGTAAACTGGTCAGCCAGCCAAGTTGCCATTGTCCCACCGCAATAGATGTTATCCCTACGACGACAAGTGCGACGATGAGCGCCGGAAAAACATGCGACTGTGAGGATCGAAAAGACGCTTGCATTAGTCGTTCTCTCCAACGACAGCGCGCTGAATACGAATGGCTTCATCCAGTGATTTCAAGCTAAGCCCTCCCACTAATACACTGCCGTCAATTGGAATAATTCGCTGCTGTTGGAATGCGCGCGTGGCATTGAGTAAAGGCACGGCATCAGCGAGCCCTTCAACACCGCCTAGCTGGTCGAGAGAACGCTGCATGACCAAGATAAAGTCTGGATCAAAGCCAAGTAACGCTTCTGGCGACAGTGGTTTATAGCTACTGAGCGCCGCGGCGGCAGGGTTAGTCGCACCCATCAGCGACAACAAGGTATCCGGTGAGGTATTGGCTCCCGCGACACTGGCAGGACGTCCTTGGTGAACCAAAAGAAAGACACCTTTGAGCGAGGTTTTAGGGGCATGCGCTCTCAATGTCGCAAGCTTGGTGTCTATATCGGCCAGTAAGGCTGCGGCTTTGGACTCTGTATGAGTCAGGCTCGCGACTTTTTTAATCCGTGTTTTGAGTGTCTCGACGCTGGGTTCACTAGACAGTCGAGCCACGGTTACCCCTGACGCTTCGATTTTCTCCAAAACCGGGGTAGGGCCCATTTCATCTGAGCCTACGACTAGAGTCGGTGATAAAGACAGCACACCTTCGACGGCAAGTTGGCGGTGGTAGCCGACATTCGGCACTTCTTTGTTCGGAAGATGGCTGGTGACATCAATGCCAACTATCTGTTCTGTCGCGCCTAATTCAACCAGTAAGTCTGTTACACCAGCCCCTGCGCTGACTATGCGTGGTGATGCTGTGACTGAGAGTGAGAGTAGTGCAGAGACGAGGGCAAGCAGTCTAACCGCGGCAGTTGCCATGATGAATTCCTTTATTTATTAAACCAGTCAATGTGAGTGCAATGCTCGACGTCTGTCCATTACACACTGTTAGCGAACAGGAATGTAATTATGAGTTACAAACCTAATTACGAGCAATTATCGTTTACATTGCCATTAATGATCAATACAATCCTGCCAAATTGTTCATGATTCTCATTTGTAATTAACGCACAGGAAGACCCATGCTGGTAAAAACGGATGTCTCAAACCTATTCATGCCTTCTGCGATCAAACTTGCTATTGGTGCTGCCCTTGGCACATTGGCATTTATTCCTTCGGCGTTTGCGGATACGCAAAACACGGAGGATTCGTCATCAGACGTTATATCGGTGTATGCGAGCCGCATTGACGCACAAAAAGCGAACGGCGCTGCTGCTGTGAGCACGGTATCACTCGAAGAGATTGAAAAGCGGCAGGGAACCAGTGTGGCGGATCTGATTCGCCATTTGCCCAATGTAACCATTGCCGGTGGCGGGCGAGATGAATCACAAGCCATAGTGATTAGAGGGCTCAGTAGTGATAACGGACGCGTGGTCCAACTGATTGATGGTGTACGCCAGAATTTCTCTCTGGGGCATCGCTCAAGCTTGTTTATCGACCCGGAGTTACTCAAGACTGTTGATGTTGTTCGCGGTCCCGCGAGCACAGTGTGGGGTTCAGGAGCGATTGGTGGGATTGTTGCGCAAAACACCAAATCTGCTCAAGACTTCTTGGATGCTGACCAAGATATTGGTGGCTACTTGAAGCAAGGTTTCCACAGTAACGACAATGCATCGCGTACGAGTGGCGCTGTATTTGGGCGCACGGATAAGATTGATTGGCTAGTGCAGAGCTATTATCACGATGCTGATGACAATCAACTGGGCAATGGTAAAGCTTTATCCTACTCCGCGAGTCGTGAGAAAGGAGGACTTGCGAAGGTCACTTATACACCGTCTCTTGTGCACCAGTGGACTTTCTCGGCGCGCCAAGGCGACCGTGATGCCATGTCACCGTCGAATCCCTCGGTTCAAGACCCGTCAAGTAACTATCCATTGGTGCATCGCCAAACTCAAGACCAAAGCCTTGCTGTAGCGTATCAATACACACCAATGAATGATTGGGTTGACCTTTCATCTCGTGTCTATTGGAACGATACGCAAATGCAAGAATATCGTGTCGCAACCGATGAGCATGATGACAACCAAATGCAAACCTTAGGATTGTCACTCACCAATCGTGCTCAATTCAACGATATTGAATTTATCGCAGGATTTGATGGTTATCTCGATCACTACCAAACTCAGCGTGACGATAAAAGTGCGCCGGGAGAGCGCCCTGAGGGACAAGATGCGAAAGCGCGAAGCATTGGCGTGTTTGGTCAGCTAGAGATTCCGCTTGCAGAAGCTTGGCAATGGACTGCCGGTCTGCGATTTGACGATTACAAAAATGAAGACACGCGAGCAACATCAACCATTGAGGATGCCAGTGACAGCCAATGGTCACCATCTACTGCACTGACGTGGAATGTGACCGAACAGTTGGCGTTGACGGCAAGCTATCAGGAAGCTTTTCGCGCGCCAAGTTTAGAGGAAATGTATGCCAGTGGAACCCATTTTGTGGTGCCGATGGGACCTTCAAAACTGATTAACCGTTTTGTCCCTAATCCAAACCTTAAGCCTGAACACAGTGCAAACAAAGAATTAGCGCTGACCTATCAGTTTGCTCCGATGGCTTATCTGGATAGTGGCTATATCGATGCGCGTGTTTTCCGCAATGATGTCGAAGATTTTATCGAAATGAACGTGGATTTTATGGGAGCGACCACCACCCGCCAGAATGTAAGCAATGCCAAATTGGAGGGGGTAGAGCTGAGCTTCCATCATGAATATGGTCAGTTTAAAAACGATTTGAGCTATAGCCAAATGGAAGGCAAGGATAAAGCGGATGGCCGTTACTTGGAGCAAATTCCCGCACATAAACTGGTCGCGGAAACGGATTATCGTTTAGCGACGTTACCGGTGAACTTGGGTGCGCGAGTGTCTCATTACGCGGATCAAGACGAGAACCCCGATCAGAAGAGCTATGACGGTTATACCTTGTGGGACCTGTATGCAAGCTATAGCCCTAACGGTGCTTGGGATGGTGTGAAATTTGATCTCGCGATCGAAAACCTCACCGATGAGTATTACACCACGGCGTGGTCTGAAGTCGCATCACCGGGTCGGGATATTAAACTCAACGTTCGCTATCAATTTTAATCAAACACTAAACATGGGCAGGGTTGTCCCTGCCCAACAGAAAACGATAACAATAGGCTGGGAGTAAACCATGACAACTACATTGACCGAGCAAGTCAATGCCTTACTCACCGAGAACGCCTCCATGCTGCCCGCGGATATGGCGAATACGCTGGGTGTCAGTGAAGGTGAGGTGGTACGCGCGATGCCATCCGAGTATCAAACCTGGGTAGATGGGCAACACGCCGAAACGGTGTTAAGTCAAGTGGCCGAGTGGGGCGGTCCGGTGACCGCGATCGTGCATTCTGGCGGCTCGATATTTGAAGTGAAGGCGCCTTTCCCTAAAGGCAAGATCGCTTATGGCTACTACAACTTAATGGGAAAGCCGGGCGAAATGCATGGCCACCTAAAGCTAGAGCGCATGGCGGGTATTGCATTTGTCAGTAAGCCTTTTCGCGGCAAAGTAACCCACTACATCGGCTTTTTCACCGAACAAGGTGAGTCAATTTTCAAAATTTACTTGGGGCGTGACGAAAAGCGTCAGCTTCTCGAACATCAGATTGAAGCCTTCAATCAACTAAAAACGCAGTTGGCAACCTCTCAATTGACAGAATCGGAGCAATAATCATGGATCAAGCTACTAAACAAGAGCGCCTACAAAACCGTCTTGGCCCTGAAATTAAAGAATTTCGTGCAAACTGCCGTACCCTGCAGCTTGCAACACTCGACGCGCAAGGCAAACCCAATGTCAGTTATGCCCCTTTTGCCCAGCGCGAAGATGGCTTTTATATCTTGATCAGTGAAATTGCTCGTCATGCCCGTAACCTGCAAGAAAACCCCAACCTGTCTTTGATGATGATCGAAGATGAGGGCAGCGCGAAGCAGATTTTTGCTCGTCAACGACTCAGCTTTGACGCTCAAGCCGAGATGGTGACGCGCAATACTGAGGCGTGGCATGCAGGTATTGAGGCATTGAAAGCACGCTTTGGTGACATTATTGGTAACTTAAGTGGGTTGGAAGACTTTCGCTTATTCCGCTTGGTGCCAGAAAATGGCTTGTACGTAAAAGGGTTTGGTCAAGCGTTCCAAGTGAGCAATGATGATTTAGTGGGAATGGTTCACCTTGATCAAGGCCACCGCAAAGTGGGTAGCGATGAAGACATTAAATCAACCGACGAGATTGCGGTAAACAGTTAACATTAACCACTGCTATTTAGTCATTCACGGCAATGCCTCGCGCATTGCCGTTTTTGTATGCGAGCGCGTCAGTAACAACCGATCCGTGGATATGGTAAAGTGGCGTCTTACGCCAATGTGATAACGAACAACACCATGAACTACATCCCTTTATCCGACTATAAGCGCAAGTGGATCTTCACCCATCAATCATTACCGATTGCAGAGAGCGATCTCGCCGAAATTAAACCCATGACGGAGGCCCGTGCTGGACAGCTATGGCAAGAATTTGTCAGTAAAGACAGTCCTACGCCCGATCATTTTGGCAAACAAGATTGGCCAACTCACCAAAGCGTTTGGAAAAACCGCTTGGTATGGCAGAGCGCATGGGATAATGATGAGGATCTTCCTGATGAGTTCTTGGCGCATTTCCCCTGGGAGGACAACATTGTGATCTATTTTTGCTATGACAAACACAATGTTGTGGAGTCTCGCTGGGGAATCTTTAAAAAATACTGGAAGAACTTTCTATTCTATGATGATAAACCCATCTTGCTTGGCCGCCGCCGTAAAGAGGTGGCCATGTTTGAGCAATCGGGAGAGGTGGTTATCGGAACGCGCCAGTCTTAGTCGGCATTTAAATTGCATTGTTTTAGGTCATCAGTGAAGTCAGGGTCAATCAGGGACAGGTCATGATTAAAAAGGTGATTATTTTAAGTGTATCGCTGGCCGTAACCGGCTGCGCGGTACCGCAGTTTTCTGACTTATGGCGTAATTACAGCACCATTGGCCTTAATGAAGAATTGCGTGGTGCGCAACAAGCTCTGGTCCATTGTCGATACGACAACACTTTAGATATTGCGCAGCGGTATACTGTGATCGGCACAGACAGAGAGAAAGCGCGTGCATTTGAGCTAATGGGGGTGACCTATGATGAACAGGAAAACACGCATGAGTTCAATCACACCCTGCAGCGCTTTTTGTTTTCTGAGCCCGGCAAGGCCATGAACGAATCGCAAGTGCTGATGCAATGGCGGCAAGCGAGACTGCAAATTGAACATGAGCGGGAGTTAGCCTTGGGCCAAACACACTGTTTACAATCGACCGATCCCCCGAAAACGGGACCGCTCAAATAACAAAAGGCAGTCGATGACTGCCTTTTGTCTCTTACCCAGCATCATTGCAATGGGTTAACACGCTTTGAGAATGCTTTCGGCCAGTGTCATCAGGCGCGGATAGGCAAATTCGCTCTGCTTTGCAATGCGGGCTTGCTCTTCTAACACCTCATGGAGAATGTCATGGGTCGTAAGAGGGTTGGCCAATACCACGCGGAAAACCGTGGTGGTGCGACGTTGCCACTGCTCTGGGGTGAGACGCGTCCGTGACACAAAGGTGTTGCCGCACTCGCGCTGACGTTTTTGAATAAATTGGGTCAGATCGTTGAGCAGGTCGTGCATCAAATCGACCTGTTCATCACTGGCAATCGCAAGCGCCGCTTGAACACGTTGAGGCACAAAACGATAGGTGAGTAGGCATAACTCGGGCTCAGAAATCAGCTCATAGTCAGAGTGAGCGTCAATCATGCGTGCAAAATGAGAGGCTTTATCGATGCTCTGATCGATCAACAACTCATAACCACGTCGCGAGATAATGTTCATACATGCGAACACCAGCATCGCCATTCCACTCCGTGAGCCCTCAAGCGTGTGGCTGCCCAAATCTTTTGAACCCTTACGCAAAATGTATTCAGCGTGATGCTCAATCGATGCGACGAGAGACGGGTCTTTAAACAGCACCATACCGGCACCCATAGGCGCATAGAGTTGCTTATGCGCATCAATGGTGACGGAGTCGGCCCGTTCAATGCCCGCTAACTTATGTCGCTGATTATTTGACATCAAGGTCGCACCTCCCCAAGCCGCATCGACGTGGAAGTGGATCCCTTCACGTTCGGCAATATCTGCGAGGGCATTAAGCGGATCAATGTTGCCTGTTTCTGTGGTCCCTGCGACACCGACAATCGCAATTGGCTTGATATTGGCTTGGTTAAGCTCAACAATTTTCTCTTCCAGTGCATCAATGCAAATGCGGTTATTGCCATCAGCAGGAATAGAAATCAGCTGGTCTCGACCGATGCCTAATACGTCGGCGGCTTTGCCGAGAGAATAATGACCGCGCTCAGACACCAATATGGCCAGATCTTGGTAGCCATAATGGCGCATGGCACTGAATAGTCCCGCTTTATGAATGCCGGGAAAATCACCGTCTGGTTTCAATACATTGTTACGGGCGACCCAAAGGGCGGTCATATTGGCAATGGTGCCTCCCGAACAAAATGCCCCTAAAGAGTGGTTAGCACTGTGCATCCAGCTTTGGTAGAAGGCATCGTCTTGGCCGTAAATCAAGTTATGCAACATGCCCAAGACTTGACGCTCCAATGGCGTAAAGGCCTTCGATGTTTCGATTTTCACCGTATTTTGATTTAGCCCGATCATAATTTTAGATAACGGCATCAAAAAGTACGGCAGCGCCGATGTCATGTGACCGATAAATCGCGGCGAGGAAGTATGTACAGACTGTGCGACCAATTTATCGAGCAAAAACTGGGTATGGTCGGACACAAACGCAGGATCTTCAGGGATCGTCGGATCACTAAAGTCACTTTCAATATCTGCCAAAGAGCGATCGCTGGCGGCAATATGGTTTTGCAAAAATCGATTGAGGTTTTGCGAGATCTCTTGCTCGATTTTGCTCAGTGTTGAATCGGGCGCTTCTGGAACAGTAAAAATCCGGTGCAGCGTTTCCGGTGTGGCGTCCGCAGCTTTGTTTTGTGTTGCCATGGAATTCTTCTTTTGTATCTGCTTCGCAGTTCAAGATTGGCCATCATTAAGTGACAGGGTCACTGATGGTCACGAGAGCACTTGCTGAGAAATGGCCACAACATAGCAAAAAAACCGGCTAGCATCAGGCTTTTTTTATCAGTCAGCAAGGTGTTATCCCTAATGCGTAGGGGAGTGAAAGCGAAATGACGTCGTGCTTTGTTCACCGGTAGATGGACAAAGAGCCGGAGTGAACCGGCTCTGCCTGCAACCATTCAAAACTAGGTGGCGTTTAAGCGTACAGACTATTTACACTGGCGCTGATTAATCGCGGCCATTTGGTTGTTGTACTGATTAAGCGCGGTATCAATTTCTTTGGGATGGCTGAGCAAGTCAGCAAGTGCACTGCGCAGCGCATAGTTCCCTTCCATGGCCTCGCCTTGGCGAAACTCAAAGACTTCTTTGGCGAGCTTAGCCGGTGGCAATGATGATTGTGAAAGGGCTTTGACGTCTTCTTGCGTGAGTTGCAGCCAAGATTCAACCGGGGCATCGAGGCTTAGCTTGGCGGTATCGTTGCTGAGATAATAGTCAAAGGCTTGTGCGTTGAGCTTAAAATGGTTTTCTCGGCCACGTAAGAACCAATCGGCAACGTCTTTTAACGACTCGTCTTTACTGACGGTCAAGGATACTAAATCTTGGTACCAGTTGATCGAGGCGTCAACGTAATCGTGGTATTTGGCGGTATAACAATCCGCATTCTCGACGGGAGCCGCCTGTGACATCGCTGGCATTACCGCTGCTAACAGCGCTAGGGCATAGCGTTTCATAACATTATCCTTATCGTTATTATCATCGCTCTATGCATTTCACTGCCACAGTTGGTGGTGACAGGGCGACATAACCGCGAGCGATACGTGAGGTTTTGGGCGTTAGTTTAAACGTTAACGGGCGACATTGTAGAACGAGCCTTTGTTAAAGTTAAATAAAACATTGATATAAAAAGTCATCTGTCGAGCTAGGTATGAGGCAGGTCGCAGATTTAGTGGTGATTTTTCGTCCGAACGATATCAAATTGCGTCCTATTATCCCGACATAGCGCGCCTTCGGTTAGCCGGTTATTGACGCTTGAGAGTGAGAAGTTGGTGCGCAAATTCCGCGAAGCCAAAACCGCCCGGTTGGGTGGTGATCCACTGCGGGGGATGGGACAGTGAGGGTAAATGGTGCGCGATATTCGCGACGCCGACGCTCAAGGGAAACGAAGCGAACATTTGGCTGTCATTTAGCGAGTCGCCAATAAACGCAACCTGTTCACTGTATTGTTTACCGGATAAGCCTTGCTCGGCTAAATAGCAAAAACTCGATACCTTCTTACTGTGATCACCCACCCAGGCATTGATATGAATGGAGCTTGCTGTCGCATTGGCACCATAGGCGTGGAGCGCATCAAGAAGGGCTCGGATTTCATCCTTTGGCGCAGCCGGAGTGTGCTGACCTATATCAATCGCCACTTCTGCGACACGGTAGGCTTGATCGCTGGCAATGCACCGTGCCGGATACTGAGATAAAAGCGTTTGTACGAAAGCGAGTAATTCTGCCTGTGCTTGCTGGGCCGCGCGATTGATGGTGGTGTTTAAGGTTCCGTTTTGACGCTGCATCACGAATGCACCATTTTCTCCAATCACGGCGTCAACGGGCCATGCATTCGCAATATGATCACACCATCCTGCACATGCCCCCGTTACCGGTATCACGCGGATTCCCGCATCGCGAAGTTGGGTGAGTGCTTGTAACGTTTGCCAAGGCAGCGCCCCCTGCCAAGTGAGCGTGTCGTCCACGTCTGTTAGCAACCAACGCAGATCACGCCAGTCTGCAGCAGACTGTGACAATTGAGCAATCGGCAAAGGGGCGGTCATGGGGATACTCCGATGTTAGGATACCGTCTCAATCTGACGTTCTGGTTGTTGTAAGGTGACATCCAGTCGCTTGCCATGCTCACCGTCGAATACATGCAGGTTGTGAGCAGCTATCGTCAGCGGCAACTGATCGCCTTCTTTCACTTTGGTATGGCCTTCAAGGCGGAGCGTCAGCAAGCTGTTGGTGTCACGTATGTGTCCATAAACCAGTAAATCTGCACCGAGTGACTCGGTGAGGGTTACCGTCATGGTGAACAATGCTTTGCTCGCATCGACTACTTTCAAGTGTTCTGGCCGTAACCCAACAGAGACGGATTGATGACCTACCACATCACAGGTTGCCAGTGTGTGTGCGCCGATATTGAGCTGACCGTGCTCGAGGCTTCCAGCAACAATGTTCATGGCGGGTGAGCCAATAAAGGTGGCGACAAACAAGCTTGCCGGTGCGTCATAAACCTCGATTGGCGTACCAATTTGCTCGACGTTGCCACCATTAAGGACCACCAAGCGGTCGGCTAACGTCATGGCTTCGACCTGATCGTGGGTGACGTACACCGCCGTGGTATTCAGCTTACGTTGTAGGCTTTTGATCTCGAGCCGCATTTGTACCCGCAGTTTTGCATCCAGGTTTGACAGCGGCTCATCGAACAAGAAGACTTTTGGTCGACGCACAATGGCGCGGCCCATGGCAACACGTTGGCGTTGGCCGCCAGAGAGTTGATTTGGGCGTCTGTCTAGTAAGTGGTCGAGTTCAAGCATGGTCGCAACTTCTTGGACCAATTGCTGGATTTTGTCCTTTGGTGTTCCGCGGTTACGCAAGCCATAGGCCATGTTGTCGAACACACTCATATGCGGATAGAGCGCGTAGTTTTGAAACACCATTGCGATATCACGTTCGCCGGGCTCCAAGTCGTTGACCTTTTTCTGGTCGATAATCAGATCGCCTTGCGAGATCCCTTCCAGACCGGCAATCATGCGTAGCAAGGTCGATTTACCGCACCCACTCGGACCGACGAGCACGATCATCTCGCCATCGTCTATGGCTAAATCAATGCCATGAATTGCTTTAAACCCGTTTGGGTACGTTTTCTTAATGTTATTCAGGGTTACCGTCGCCATTTACTTCTCCGTCTCCACCAAACCTTTTACAAACAACTTTTGCATCCCCAACACGACTAGAACGGGGGGAAGCATGGCCATCAATGTGGTCGCCATTACGCGGTTCCATTCCACTTCACCATCACCGACTGAAAGCATGCGTTGAATACTCATCACAATGGTGTAGTACTGATCGTCGGTGGTGATCAAAATGGGCCAAAGGTATTGGTTCCATCCATAGATAAAGGTAATTACAAACAAGGCCGCGATATTCGTTCGCGAAAGCGGCAATAAAATGTCTTTGAAAAACTTAAAGGGGCCTGCACCATCGATGCGAGCCGCTTCCAGCATTTCTCCCGGGACCGTCATAAAAAACTGACGAAATAAGAAAGTGGCAGTGGCGCTGGCAATTAACGGAATGGTTAATCCTGGCATTGAGTTGAGCATATTGAGGTCAGCAATCACCTGAAACGTGGGCATAATGCGGACTTCAACAGGCAGCATCAGGGTCATAAAGATCACCCAAAAAGCCAGCATGCGACCGGGAAAACGAAAGTACACCACCGCATAGGCCGATAAAATAGAAATGGCCAGCTTGCCCAGTGAAATTCCCATCGCCATTAAAAAGGAATTCCACAACATGCCAGCGACCGAGATCTTGAGTTCGCGCGAAGTGCCTTCAGTAAGGACCTCTTGAAACACCGACAAACCTTTGTCCCCAAACCACAGCGGCGTCATGCCACTGACAAACGCACTGCTATCGTGCGTAGCGGCAGTAAGGGCAAGCCATACTGGCAAGGCCACTGACGCAACACCCAGCATCAATACCAAGTGCGAGAAAAAAGTTAACCAAGGGCGACGTTCAACCATCAGTAAGCCACCTTCTTTTCAACGTATTTAAATTGGATAACGGTCAGCGCACCGACCAAGAGCATGAGCACCACAGATTGCGCTGCTGATGAGCCCAGATTTAGGCCGACAAACCCATCGGAGTAGACTTTGTAAACCAAGGTGGTGGTGGACTGTCCCGGGCCACCTTGTGTCATGGCATGGATCACGCCAAAGGTTTCGAAAAAGGCATACACCAAGTTGACCACCAGTAAGAAGAAAGAGGTGGGCGAGAGCAGCGGGAAGATAATGGTAAAAAACCGTTTACCCGGGCCGGCGCCATCAATGGCAGCCGCTTCAATCAAGGAGCGAGGAATAGACTGCAACCCTGCGAGGAAAAACAGAAAGTTGTAGCTTATCTGCTTCCATGTTGCGGCAATGATCACCATGGTCATTGCGTCTCCCGAGTGGGTAAACGGGTTCCAGTCTAGCCCCAGCGCTTTCAGCGCATGTGCCAATACACCGACGGTCGGGTTAAACATAAAGAGCCACAGTACCCCAGCGACAGCTGGTGCGACGGCATAGGGCCATACTAATAATGTTTTGTAGCCTGTGGCGCCTTTAATCACACGGTCGGCCATGACTGCGAGGATAAGGGCAGAGATCAACGCGGTGCCTGCGACGGCAAAACTAAAAAACAGCGTGTTAAAAAAGGAGCCGTAGTAGCTTGAATCACCGAGCAGTTCGATAAAGTTTTCCACCCCGACAAATTCGGTGCTCAGGCCGAATGGATCCTCTAATAAGGTTGATTGCCAAATGGCCTGTGCGGCGGGCCATAAAAAGAAGATAAACGTAATCAATAACTGAGGCGTGAGGAGCAGTATTGGAAACGCACAATGGTTAAATGTGGGTTTATTGGACATAGGCTTTCTCAATAACAGGAGCGGGCCTAAGGCACCGCTCCTTCATACAACAACTAACTTATTTGTTCGCTTTCGCGAATTTAGACAGCAGACCATTGGCACGCTCAACCGCTTCGTCGAGCGCTTCTTGTGCCGATTTGTCGCCAGACCAAACCGTTTCAAGCTCTTCGTTGATCACATCGCGGATCTGCACGAAGTTGCCCAAGCGAATCCCTTTTGATGCAGGGGTTGGCTCGACTTCTGTCATTTGCTTGATAGCAATGTCAGTCCCTGGGTTCTGCGCATAGAAGCCTTGTTTCTTGCTCAGCTCGTACGCTGCATGGGTGATGGGTAAGTAGCCAGTAAACTGGTGCCAATCAGCTTGGATCTCAGGCTTTGAGAGGAAAGAGAAGAACTGGGCGACACCTTTGTATTCTTCAGACTCGTGGCCTTGCAGAACCCATAGAGTGGCACCACCGATAATGGTATTGCGTGGCTGCTCGACCGCTTTGTTCCAGTACGGCAGTTTTGCAACGCCAAACTCGAAGTCCTTGACGCTTTCTTTCACACCGGCATAAGAGGCCGATGAGTTCATGTACATGGCACACTCACCGCTATAAAACAGTGGTGCACTGTCAGAGCGGCGGCCACCGTATTCGAAAATGCCAGCTTGCTGCCAATCGGCCATCTTCTGAATGTGATCGACAAAAGGTGCTTTGTTGATCAACATTTTGTTGTCGATACCGGCAAAGCCGTTGTCATTGGTCGCAATCGGTGCGTTGTGACGAGCGCCTAGGTTTTCGATTTGTACCCACGATTGCCAACCTGTGGTAAAGCCACATTTCGCGCCGTTCGCGAGGAGCTTTTTCGATGCGGTTTCAACTTCTTCCCAGGTTTTAGGAGGCTGAACACCGGCTTGTTTAAACAAGTCTTTGTTGTAATACAGGACGGGCGTTGAACTATTGAAAGGCATTGACAGCATGTTGCCGTCTTCATCCGAATAATAGCCGGTGACAGACGAAAGATAATCAGATTGATCGAAGGGCTCGTTGGCATCTTTCATCAGCTTGTACACCGGATAGACGGCGCCTTTTGCTGACATCATGGTCGCGGTGCCAACTTCAAACACCTGCACGATATGAGGTTGTTTGTTGGCGCGGAACGCGGAGACGGCGCCGGTCATGGTTTCGGTATAGTTGCCTTTGTATACCGGTTTAACAACATAGTCATCCTGACTGGCATTGAACTTTTCAGCGATTTCATTCACTTTTTCGCCTAGGTTCCCGCCCATCGCGTGCCACCATTCAATTTCGGTTGCTGCGTTGGCAGAAAAAGAGGCCAACAGAAGGGCCGAAGAGATCGCGGTTAAGCGTTGGGTTTTCATGCATAACTCCTTTTGAGTGGGTGTGAACATGACGCAACTTAATGAACAGAAGTGAACATAATATGAACGGGTGTGAAAAGGGAGATGACGATTTGATGACTTTTGACTGGGGTCGCACTTAAGGTTAAACCTCTGTTAACAGGCGCAGACTTTGTGCATGAAAACACTGAAATATCTGACACCTGTAAGTAACAAAACTGTAAGCTAGTTCGGCGACAATGCGTCCACTGCGTGCCAAATTGGCGCTGCCATTACTGACTAAAGAGAAATGTTCAAATGAAAATTAGCCCCAAACAACTCTGTGGCCACCGGGGGGTCGCCGCGGATGCTCCTGAAAATACCTTGGCGTCGATTCGCCAAGTGCGCTTGTGGGAAATGGAATGGGTTGAAATCGATGTCCAACTAACACAAGACGGGGTACCCGTTGTGTTTCATGATGACACACTGAGTCGTTGCACCAATGGTGTGGGTCGGCTAGGGGAAACACCTTATGCCCAGCTTGCGCAGCTCGATGCTGGCGGATATTTTGATACGAATTATCAAGGCGAGCGCGTTCCTACCCTAGCAGCCGTGCTAGCCCAAGTGGCTGCCGATGAATTGCACATCAATATCGAAATAAAAACTTACCCTGAAACAGATATTCCGCGTTTGTGTGATGCGGTTGCCGCCACGCTGAGTGAAACCGGTTTCCCACTCGAGCGGGTACTGCTTTCTTCATTCTCTCTCGAGGCGCTTGCCTACTGTCAAACGGCGATGCCGAGCGTGGCAAGAGCGATTTTATGGGATGTGGTGCCCGAAGACTGGCACCGTTATCAAGATCTCGCGACCTACAGTATCCATTGTCACTATCGCGGCATAACAGAGTTACAAGCCAAAGCGATTAAAGCGTGCGGTTTAAAGATTAAGTGTTACACCCCTAATCACCCTGAAGAGGTTGCGCACCTTTGGGAGTGGGGGGTCGATATGATGATCACTGACGCGCCATCTAACTATTTAGGTTCTGCGCCAACGGAATGAGCGAATCTAGGAGAGGAATACGTTGACAGACGTGGCCGATTTAAACCGACGTCAGCAGGCGATTATGCGCCAGCTCAATGAGGTAGAACACTTAGAAACGGATACCTTGGCGGCCCAGTTTTCGGTGACTACCCAAACTATTCGTCGTGATATCAATCAACTGTGCGCACTCGGGTTAGCGCGACGCCATCATGGCGGGATCAGTGTGCCGGCAGCGTTGGCCAATACCGACTATCAGCGACGCTTACAAAGCCATTCACGCGAAAAAGAAGCCATTGCTCAGGCGGTTGCTGCGCGTATCCCTGATGGTGTCACCGTGATGTTAGGTATCGGCACCACAGCGTCGGCGGTGGCGGATCAGTTGCTTTCTCGCAAAGATCTGCGGGTGGTGACTAATAACCTTAAGGTGGCGCATCGGTTGGGGGCGAATCCGCATATTGATGTATGGTTAGCTGGGGGAAAACTACGCGCCAATGATCAAGATATGGTTGGCCATTCGGTAATCCAATTTTTGTCTCGTTTTCAGCCTGATATTGCCATTATTGGCTGTGCGGCTGTCAGTGAACAAGGGTGGGCGTGCGAGTTTACTCCCGACGAAGCGGCGGTGAGTGAGACGATTTTAGCCAATGCAACCGCGCGGTGGCTGGTGGCAGACCGCTCAAAATGGCAACGCCAAGCGCCGGTTCGTGTGACATCGCTTGCGACGTTTGATTGTGTCTTTACCAATTACACCGGATTGGATGACACCATTCCCCGCGTACTGTGTCAGCATGATGGGCCAACGGATGAGGCCTAATCTGTTGAATTAGGCCTGCGCAGATAAAATGGCGCGATAGAGGGCTTGGGTCGCCTCCTCGGGTGTTTGCTTAGGGTTATAAAAGAACTCATTAATCACATCAAAAATCGCACTTTGGACGTAGCGGGTGGTCGACAATCCATGCGACATGCTTGGGCTAAGTGTGTTGTGCTGCTCGGCGTAGAGAAAGGCCTGACGCGATTTTTCGGCACAGGTGTCCCCGTTCGGAAGTGGGATATCAAGGCGAATTGGTAGTGAGCCTTTGTAGCGATTGAAATCGCGCTGAAACTGTGGTGTTAACAAGTATTCAGCCATATCCGTTTGGCTTTGTCGCTCTTCGGCATTGTTTGGCTTAAAAAAGACAAAGCTATCTATGTTATAGCTAAACGCTTGCTCCGTACCGGGGACCGCGACACAGGTAAAGTTTTTTCCTTCTTGCTGATTTGCTGCAAGAAATTCACCTTTCGCCCAATCGCCCATCACTTGCATGCCTGCTCGGTTATCGATCAATAATCGTGTGGTGTCACTCCAATTCCGGCCGAGATTGTCGGAGTCGGTGTAGGGGCGCATTTTGGCCAATAGAGAAAATGATTTTGTGACACCGTCACTTAATAGCGCCTCGCGATCAAAGTCGAGAAAGGCTTGTTGATAATGTTCAGGCCCCATCACGGATAAGGCGAGTGTGTCGAATAAGGTCGCTACCTGCCAAGGTTCTCCGCCTAATGCCAGTGGGATATAGCCAGCCTGTTGTAGTTTATCGGCAGCGGTAAAAAAGCTTYCAAAATCATGGGGAATGGCAGCCCCCGCGTCCTTGAAGGCACGTAGATTGATCCAGAGCCAGTTGACGCGGTGAATATTAATTGGGGCCGCGACATAATCCCCTTGGTATTGCATCACGTCACGAAGCGGGGCTGGAATTTTGTCTTCCCAGTGTTCTGCTTCCGCAATGTCATTGAGGTTGCGTAAAAAGCCTAAACGCGCCCATTCGGTAATCTCTGGTCCTTTAATTTGTGCGGCGAGGGGAGGATTACCACTGATTGCGCGGATCCTTAAGGTATTCATCGCGCTGATCCCCGCTTGTCCGCCGACCGCAAAATCACGCCACTGATGACCGCGTTGCTCGATCCCGGCGCGTAAAACGGAGGCCGCTTTGGCTTCTCCCGCCGATGTCCACCAATGGAGCACTTCCACCTCGCTGGCATGGGCGGCAGGCGTAATATACAGCAGTGTCGATTGAATGACGCTGGCGCACAGTGTTTTAAGAGTCAATCGCATTATTCTTCTACCCGTGGAAAACTAATATCGACTTGCAGGCCACCTTCATTGCGGTTGCTGAGTACCATGTCACCGCCGTGGGCATGAATAATATCACGCGCAATGCCAAGCCCTAACCCTGAGCCCTCGTTATCGGTGTGAAGGCGCACGTAGGGGTCAAATACCGAGTCGAGCTCTTCTTCCGGGATCCCTGGCCCTTGGTCGATTAGGGTGATATCCAGCGTATGTTCGGCATCCATCACATAGATGGTGACTTGTTCGCCGTATTTAACGCCGTTATCAATCAAATTAGATAGGCAGCGTTTAAACGCCAGAGGTTTACAGGTAAAGCCTTTCACTGCCTCACATTCGATGGTGACACGCACCCGATCTTGATTGTGGGGCTCGGCAATTACCGCCAAGAAATCAATCACATCAATCTCGGCCATGTTTTCGTGAATGTCGGTATCACGCACGGTTTGAACGGCGCCTTTTACCATGATTTCGAGCTCATCCAAGTCTTTGTTCATTTTGGCGGCTTGGATGTCATCATCAATCAATTCTGCCCGCAGACGTAATCGGGTTATCGGGGTTTTTAAATCATGTGACATCGAGCGAAACAGGGTTTCACGCTCTCGCAAATGCCGTTGTAATCGACGCTGCATACGGTTGAATGCGCGCGTCACAATCGCGATCTCTGCAGCGCCTTCTTCTTTGAGTGGTGGTTGTTCAATGTCTGTACTAAACAGGTTCGCCGCTTTCGCTAAGCGTTTGAGTGGCCGCGCTTGTTGACGAATTAAACTGTAAGTAAACAACAACAGTAACGCGGTGATCACCACAATAAAGACCACCTGATCCGCCGTGATCAACGTATCGTCTAAGGTGACATACGGCGCGGGGAGCAGGGCTGCGATGTAAATCCACTCATTGCTTTTGAGCTCCATTTGCACCACCAAAATAGGGGGATTAAGTGGCTCAAGGCTCAGAGTATGATGCGCCCATGATTTGGGTAGGTCGCGGAGTAATATGTCGTTGTTTAAGACGCGCAGCGTCTCGGGGCGGGAAAATTCCACGTCAATGGTGCTCAGCGCGGGCAGTTGCGCCTCTAGCACTTGCGAGACGGTATTGACCGCTACCTGTTTCGCTTGGGTCTCTTCTATAGGGGTGATGTTGATTTTTTCTTTGTTGAAAGAGACAAAAAAACGGGTTCCGCCCATATTGCGTAGTTGATTTAATGCGATATGGCGGTACGCGACGGGCAAGGACTGAAAAAAGGTGGTTGTCGACGCGAACATATTCGCCAAGCTGGCTGACGCGGACTCTAACCCCGCCAGCTGCGTGCGTTTGGATTGGGTGTACCAAATTGATGTCGCGATCACCTGTGCGAGCACGACGGACAATAGGGTAAGGAGCAGCGTACGCGAGAGGAGAGAGCGCGGCACGAGCCGTTGTAACCACTCATGATTCATATTGGATCTCAGCGACAAACATATAGCCCGCACCGCGGACGGTTTTGATTAGGTTTGCTTTACCATTATCACGCAGGCGCTGTCGTAGGCGGCTTACTTGGACATCTATGCCTCGTTCTTGTGGCTGAGCGTCGCGGCCTCGGGTGGCTTGGCTAATCGCGTTGCGATCTAACAATTGGTGGGGGTTATCTATAAACAACATCAGCAGCGCATAATCCGATGCCGAGAGTTCAATCTCCATGCCGGTGACCACTTGATGGAGCTGTTGTGTCGCCGGCTCCAAGCGCCATTGCCCAAACCGAATCGCTTTCGGCCGCGATAAGGTCGTTTCTTGCAATTGTTGGGTGCGGCGAAGCAAAGCACGAATACGCGCAATGAGCTGGCGAGGACTAAAGGGTTTGGCAATATAATCATCCGCGCCCAGCTCTAAGCCAACGATTTGATCGGTTTCATCAGACACCGCGGTGAGCATAATGATTGGCACGCTGGAGTCTTTGCGAATGGCTTTACATAAGGTAAACCCATCATCACCGGGAAGCATCACGTCAAGTAAGATAAGGTCTGGGTATTGGACCGCAAGCTTCGAGCGCATTTCATGACCATTTTGCGCGGTGGTCACTTCATATCCTGCTTTGGACAGATAGGCCTGCAAAAGCTCGCGAATTTCTACATCGTCATCAACCACTAAAATGCGTTTGGCTGCAGCCATAGCGCCGATACCCTTTCTTACCAACATCAATGAGCGCCATTATCGGTGGTTTGGGCCTGTGATGCTACTGACAATGACGCACTTTGCATAATTAATCAGCGACTTGATCAAGGTCAGACCACATACCCTAGACAGGACGAACGAGAATGCAGGCAAACGAAGAATAAAATCGCTGGAAACGAAAAAGCCCTCCGAAGAGGGCTTTAGAAACCTTAGTGAGATGCCAGACAGGATTACTCGCTATCGCTGTGCATCGCTTTGTGAATACACAGTGCCGCGCCACCCCATGTGACCGCGAAACCAATGATCATCATTACAATTGCGCCTGTGGTCATGATTCTGTCTCCATATCGCGTGCGGGCGTTGTGGTTGAATTCACGATGATGCCAACCACAACCATGGCTGCGACGAGCCCCCAACCTAGGGTGATGAGTTCGAACTGTGCATAGCCGCCGTATCCTTCATTAACCGTGTTGATCAAGTTTTTGGTGATGATCACGGCCAACATAATTGGGCTGACAAAGCGGATACACACTTCCATCCACTGGCCAACACTAAACTCAGATACGCGGTTAACGTATTGGCGAATATCGGAAAGTTTCACCAACCAGCCGACGACAATGAGCTCAATCAAACAGCTTGCTAGCAGCGCTACGTTGTTGACGAAGTAGTCCACTAAATCGAGAAGCAACAAGCCGCCGTTAGTTGCAAAGGCCATCGAAACCACGAAGCCAACGCCGCAGACGGCTGTCGCTGCCTTTTCACGTGCAAGGTTCAGCTTATCCATGATCGATGCAGTCACTGCTTCGATAATCGAAATGTGTGAGCTCAGCCCAGCGACGACGAGCGCAAGGAAGAACAATGGCCCGAGGATGTAGGGGATCGGCAGTAAGTTGATCGCCGCTGGTAGCGTGACAAAGGCAAGTCCTACGCCGCCACTGACAACATCGGTAATGCCTTTGCTTTGCTCTGCCGCCATGTAGCCCAAAATGGAGAAGATCAATACCCCCGCCACAATGGAGAAGCCACAGTTGATCAGCACTGTCATCAAGGCGTTGTTGTTTACGTCCGATTTTTCAGGCAGGTAGCTGGAGTAGGCCAGCATGATGGCAAACCCAACGGACAAGGTGAAGAAAATCTGCCCATAGGCGGCCGACCACACTTTTGCATCTAACAACTTGCTAAAGTCAGGCGCAAATAAGTAGTTCAAGCCATCGAGGGCACCCGGCAGCATCACTACGCGGCCAATCAGCAAGATCACCATGATGAATAGCAGTGGCATCATAATCTTGCTGGCTTTTTCAATCCCGCCTTTGACGCCACGATAGACGGCTGCATAAGTGATTGCCCATGCGATGATCATCGGAATAGCAATATGCCATTGCCAATCGCCTAAGTTGGTGGGTGAATTTTCTCCCAGCTTCAAATAGTCAGAGAAAAAGAACGCGTTGGTATCTGTGCCCCAATCCTGGCCAAACGAGAAGCCAAAATAAGAGATGGCCCAACCAATGACGGCAACATAGTAAATACCGATGGTTGCGGCGATCAGAACTTGGAACCAGCCTAACCATTCGAACTTGGTATTGAGTTTAGAAAAGACCACAGGCGACGAGCCGCGGAGTTTTTTGCCTAACCCAAACTCCATGATCATAAAGGGGATACCGGCGGTTAGCATGGCGAAAAGGTATGGAATAAAAAAGGCGCCGCCACCGTTTTCGTAGGCCATATAAGGGAATCGCCAAATGTTCCCCAAGCCAATTGCTGACCCGACAGCGGCTAAAATAAAGCCAGCGCGCGAGCCCCATTGTTCTCGTTTCATATCTACTCCTTTGCGAATCGCTACCATCTTTCACCATATAGGTATCGCAGTGTTGTGAGGCTGCAGATCGTTTTATGGCTTATATGAAAGAAATAGCACATTCCCACAATTATAAGTTTTAACTTCCTGTTGCCCGTATGTTGAAATTTTTATCTAGGACGGGCATTGATGGCAGATTAAGCACTGGTCA
Source organism: Salinivibrio sp. PR932 (assembly GCF_001996125.1). NCBI lineage: Bacteria > Pseudomonadati > Pseudomonadota > Gammaproteobacteria > Vibrionales > Vibrionaceae > Salinivibrio > Salinivibrio sp. PR932. Next base: position 79,560 of record NZ_MUFM01000007.1, read on the forward strand.
GGCCTAAATCAATAGCCGCAAAACCAAGCAGTTAGCACAAAAATTTTTGTTAACTTGGTGTAAACAATTATAAGTGGTGTTTCATGCTGGGCTTTTACTTTTGATGTAGACGATTGAGCTGTCAAAATTATCAATAGAGGCGAATGATCGTTATTTTGATTTGCTGTCTGGGTGACGAAAAAAACAGCAAAATGCCCCCTTGAATTGAAGTTCACACAGGTATCTTTACTCGCGGATCCTCACGATGAGGATAGGGAAAACATGATGATCGCCTCAGATTCGCCATTTTATTCGCTACATAATAGCGATATTTTTCATCTTTTAATCAGTAGTTTAGCTTTGTAAGAGCCCACTTAGTCGACGTCGGTGCAGCTTTGACAGGAGAGGGTATATACTTGGATTAATAGGTATTGCACCTGATCCGCGGCGTCTTTGGGGTTAATCATTATGTCAACAAGGAGTATCAGCATGGATAAAACACTTGCATACGCACTGACAACCGCTGTTTGCGCGCTGGGTATGATTTTCACTTTTGCTGCTGTCGCTGTGTTGTCTTAATTATCATCGGTTCGCTGTTAACGAGAATGGACACTGGCGCCCTAACTGTGAGTAGCTACGTTGCGCAGTAAGCGTTACCATGCACAGCGGCCAGCGTGCTGGAAGTGAGCTAACACACTGAAAGCGATGCGTTAATCAAGAGCTGTACGCTAATAAAGAGCTTTGCTCGCATAAAGCGTTATGCAAGATGAATAAGGGGCGAAAGTGTTAAGAAGTAAGCAAGCTTTGACAGACAACTCTCCCGGTACGGCAATGCCAATTGCTCCGCGCCATTTTACCCGGCCACAGCGTATCGCGCTGGTACTGCAGGGAGGCGGGCAACGCGGGATTTTTACCGCAGGCGTGCTTGATGCATTTCTTAATGTCCGATTTGATCCATTTCAACTTTATTTAGGGACGTCTGCCGGCGCACTCAACTTGACGGCGTATGTATGCCAGCAGCATCGCTACGGGCATCGGTTTATCACTGAGCTCACCACGCAAGAGCGCTTTTTCCACCTGATGAAGTACGTGCGCCGCCAACACCATATGGATTTAGATTGGGCGCTTAGTACGGCATTGCCGGGTCATGAGGCTGCGCTGGACATTGAAACAGCGAAGCTACACTTGAACGGAAGAGAGGCCTACGCGTGCGTGACTGAGGTTGATACCCTGAAACCGGCCTTTTTCTCGATTACCGATGACACTTGGCCAGATGCACTCAAAGCAACCTGTGCCATCCCTTTGCTTTATCCGCATCCTGTTTGCATTAATGGTAAGCGCTATGTTGACGGTGGCGTGAGTGCCGCGGTGCCGGCGAAAGAAGCCTTCGCCCGTGGGGCGGATATTATTGTAGTGATTCGCACTGAGCCGGCGTTGGAGCAAGACAAAGGCGGCCCAGAAGATCAGAGCCATTTTTTGGATACATTACGGACCAAGTTTGAAGCCAAAAAGCCGCATTTTAAGATTTCTGACTATCTCTCTAATTTTGAATTTAAGTACCGTCTAACCCGATTTGAAACCTTTCAAAAGGAGTTGAACAAGCAGTTAGCCGAACTCTCCGAACGCTACAAATCTAGCCGTGAGCAATGGGTGAGTCGTGTTCGCGATGGAATGAGAGAAAAAGCGATGCAAAACGGCGGACGCTGGCTCTTTGGCGGTGACACGATTTATCGGTTGCAGTCGTTATCGGGTAAACCGCTGAGCAGCGAGATGCTCAAAATGCTCACTACGCACTATCAAAGCTATCAAAACGAATTACAGTTTTTAGCCGAGCCACCACCTCGTGCACAGGTGTTACAAATCGCGCCGAGCGCACCGCTACAAAGCAGTGCATTATTGAGCAAGCCTGAGCAACTCGATGCGGACTATCAACTGGGCTTATCGCTTGGCAATCAGTTTATGGCGCAATACGGCGATGCTCTCAATACCATATCAACCGTTAAAAGTGAGGCTTTTGAGCCCAACTCAATAGCGTTACCACACCAAGGATAGGCGATGACGGAGTTTGAAAAAATGCAGCGGGGGTTACCGTATTCCCCAGCCGATGAGGAATTAACCTTATTTCGCTATGCTGCGCGCCGCTTATGCCAACAGTTTAATCGTATCGATCCTGAAGACACCGATAACCTTGCGATAGTAACGACCAAGTTGTTTGCAGGGATTGGATCCAATGTGGATATTGATGCGCCGTTTTTTTGTCACTACGGAATGAATATCGAAATCGGCGATAACGTCAGTATTGGACCTAATTGCACCATGCTTGATGGGGCCCATGTTCGGATTGGGCATAATGTCAGCATCGGTCCCAATGTGGGTATCTATACCACGCGCCATCGCGTACTCCCGCTCGACATTGCTCGTGGAGAGTGTGAAACCTCACAAAGCGTGATTGTCGGCAATAACGTCATTATCGAAGGCAACAGTGTGATCAAAGCAGGCGTTGCGATTGGTGAAGGTGTGGTGATTGAGGCGGGATCGGTGGTGGATACAGATATCGAACCCTTTTCCATAGTGGCAGGTAATCCAGCAGAGGTTGTCCGGCGTTTACAATAGAGGTAGCCATTACTTGGGTGGGAAATGTTATAATATAACATTTTCTAATTGGCATCCTGGTAACGCTGTAGTAATGTTAACGCCCTGATTCGGGTGTCAGTAGTAAGAGACAAATTCTAATGGTAAAAGTAAGGGCTCGGGTGCCTCTGAACGTTGGAGTAGGGAGCCATATCCCTGCCGAAATTCTATCTTTTGAAGGACTAGCGTCTGGACAGGAGCACGTTGCGCTTATTTTTAAACAAGCGGACGTGACCGATCAAACTCCCCTAGTGCGAATGCATTCTGAGTGCTTAACGGGCGATGTATTCCATTCATCACGGTGTGATTGTGGTGAGCAGCTCGAAGAAACGATCCAAAAGATGGGTGAAAATGGCGGGATTATCCTCTATCTTCGTCAAGAAGGGCGTGGAATTGGCCTATACAATAAGCTTGATGCTTATGAGCTGCAAAGCCAAGGCATGACTACTTACGAAGCCAATAACCATCTTGGCTTTGCGGACGATTTACGTGACTTTACTGAAGCCGCACAAATGCTAAAAGCCTTGGACATTCATCGCATTCGGTTAGTGACCAACAACCCGAAAAAAATTGAAGAACTCCAAGCTGCCGGTATTGACCTCAAAGAAGTGATTGGCACCAAAGCGCACCTCAAAGAAGGTAATCGCAATTATTTAAAAGCTAAAATTGAGTATGGCAAACATCGTCTGAATATCGAGCAAGACTAAGTGGTAGTGAGTTGTGCTTAGTCGCAAACTTTACGGAAGGGCAGTGACAGTCACTGCCCTTTTTCGATACAGTGCGGCGCGATATATAAGCTTTCACTCAAGGACGAGTCATGAAAACGCAATTTTGGCAGTATATTTTCCCACCTTTGCCGCCCATTGCGATGTTACTTACCGTGGGCTTCGGTGTGTTGCTCAACCACTATTTTTCTTTTCCGTTCACATTAGGTTCGCCATATTGGGCTGTATTTCCTCTTACGCTCGCCATTGGATTGCTGGTGGCGGCGAAATGGGCATTTCATCGTCATCACACCACCGTTGATCCAATCAAAGAGCCATCAGCCCTGGTTACAACCGGCATTTATGCCTATACGCGCAATCCGATGTATCTCGCTTTGGTATTGCTCATCGTTAGCGCTGGATTCTACTTTAACTCTCTTTGGTGTTGGGGCTTGGTTCCCGCCTATATGGCCTACCTGTCAATGACCTTTATCTTCTCTGAAGAGCGGCGACTCGCTGCGCATTGGCCTGACGCATTTGCTGAATATCGGGCACACGTCAGACGCTGGATTTGAGATTATAAAAACTAATCTCAACTATGATAAAGAATCGTGTTGCGGCGACTCATCGCCCATTGCTTTCCTCACTGCTCAGGCCTATTATCGCGCTGTCTTTGGTTGTGATGTTTTTCGTGTTTCTAGCGTAAAGCTTTGCAACATCCACTTATCAAATCATTATTTCGCATAATTCATTTTTAGGAGTGTAGGAATGTCTTCGGCAATGCCTATGGGTAAGTTGTTGCTGCTCATTGTAATGCTGGCTGCGGTGGGTCAAATGACTCAAACCATGTATGTTCCATCGATTGCAGCGATGGCCGCAGATTTCTCGGTATCACCGGCGCTATTGCAGGCGGTGATGGCGTGCTACTTGATCCCGTACGGGCTGTCTCAGTTTATTTATGGCCCCATCTCCGACCGCATTGGGCGTAAGCCCGTTATTTTGGCCGGGCTTGCCTTATTCTTGGTCGGGACAGGGATCACGCTGTTAGCACATTCCTATTCGTGGTTTTTAGTGGGTAGTGTGGTGCAAGGCGCTGGGATTGGCTGTGGTGGCGCCATGGCGCGAACCTTAACCCGAGATTGTTTCTCTGGCGCGAAGTTGCACCGTGCCAACAGTTTGGTGAGTATGGGGCTTATTTTCTCACCATTAATGGCGCCTTTATTAGGAGGATACCTTACCGAGGTGTTGAACTGGCGGGCGAGTTACTTTTTCTTGCTGCTGCTAGCGATCGTGGTCTATGCAGTGATGGCGCTGCGTTTTACCGAAACGTTACCGCAAGAGGCTCGTCAGCCCGGTAATTTTATCGGTCGTTACCGCCATGTCATGAGCTCGCGGCGTTTTCGAGGTTACCTATTGTGTTTGATTACGGTCTTCTCGGGCGTGTCGGTCTTTGAAGCGGCCGCTGGGGTGATTATGTCTGATGGATTACAATTATCACCGACGCTGATCAGTGTCCTTTTTGTCGCGCCACTGCCTGCCTATTTAGTGGGATCGGGCCTATCTAGCCGCTTTGCCGATACCATAGGCTACTACGCGACATTGACGCTGGGTAGCGTAATGGCATTAATGGGAGCAGGGATCCTTGTTGTATCAGGACTAATGGGCGAGATTTCTGTGTATAGCTTAATTGGTGGCGGTTGTGTGTATTTTGCCGGTGCAGGCGTGTTATTCCCAGCGGCCAGCACGGGGGCACTGAGCCCATTTCCTTATCATGCGGGCACAGCCGGTGCTATCTTGGGGGGCGCTCAAAACCTGCTTGCGGGTCTTGTGACGCTAGCGGCCAGTCGATTAGGTGTCGCGAGTCAACTTTCTCTGGGCTCAATGATGCTTGCTCTCGGCATACTCGCGAGCATTGGCTTAATGATGAGTTATCGTGCGGACCAACACGGGGACGATCCCACCTCGGCACCAGTCCACTAAGGATACAAATGCAAACGGCAGCATGGGCTGCCGTTTTTAATTTCTCATCCTGACCATAGCGGTCGAGAAAGGCGAGCTGCCACGTCAATCATAGACGTGAGGTCTGCCATCAGTGCAGTTGTGTGGGGCTGCGTTTCCATAGTAAGTGACAGAATTTTTCTTCCGGATCACGGCTGAGTAGCATACGCACAAACACATCGGCCAAGGCGCCTTCTTTTGCCATCCCAATTTGTACTTCCGCACAGTGGGCGAGGTTGATGTCAGGCCCGACATGCTCAGGCCAATCGCTGCCGACTTCAACCACGATGGCGCCGCCGTCTTCCTCAAAATGGGATTCGTATGCCGCCAAATCGTCATACTCCAAATTATCTGGTGCCATCTCCGCGAAGATCTCAAAGGCGGTTTCGAGGATCTCATCCAAGCTCATTAGCGCTGATTGCGTCATTGGGTGTTCTCTATTCGTTCTGGGCGTGCTCGGACTATACCACGGTGGTTACGAATTCTCAGCCCGTCAATTATCCAACGCGACAGCTGGCAAGGATTATGCTTAACTTTACGCAAACGCCTGTACTCAATTTAAGCAAGCGCGTTGATACAGGGTGAGATTCGGTGGTAGAGCGTTGATTTGTCCATGCAGATGACCAACAATAGCGCACGCATTCAACCTTGTGTGAAAGTCGTGACTCAGTTGCAATCTCAAACGGCTTATTTACCAGAGCCGGATCGGCGCTCGCCGTTACAACCCGAATTTATCCCTGTCATGGTCAAAGCGATCAAACAGCTTCGTGCTTTGATCGGTAAGCGGCTTCACAGTGTCTACGTGAGCGGCGATATTGTCTGGCGTCGTGCGATAGTGGGGGAGTCTGTCCTGCATTTAACCGTGGTATGCCACCAACCACTAACGCTTGACCAATCCAGTGCCATGAATACCTTATTGTGGCGAATTAAAACCAGTCATAGCAAAGTCATCGATGGCTGTCATATCGACACAGTGACAGTGTCACAAGTTCGTGATTTGGCCGAAATCTTTCACTGGGGCTTCTTTTTTAAACATCGTGCAATGTGCCTGTATGGCCAAGATCTTTCCGAGAGTTTTGGCCATTTCGAGGCGAGTTGGGAAGTGGCGAAAGCGATGAATCCCGATTTGAGCGGTAAACTCGCACGTGCCAAGCATAAAATACAAGCGGCCACGACATGGAATACGCAACTGACTGCAGCACAGCGCATTGCCGATACCTTAATTCGTGGTGCGTTTGGTTTGGTATTGCATAAAGAAGGGACGTGGACGGAATCACTACCTGACTGTGCAGAGTTGTTTATTAAGCATTATCCTGCTAAACAACAAGCAATTGAGCGACTTTTTATCCTGCTAGATCGCAAACCTGTAAAAAAACGTGCTGTTATGATGCTCCTCAATGACTTTGGTGACTGGTTGATCAAAGAATATGCACGTATTGACTTTAAAATCGGTTAGCAGGACCAATACGCAGTGTATATCAGCTCGTTATCCAAAAACGTGGTTACGATAATCTGTGAGCTGGCCCACCTTATACCCTACAAGTTGCTAACGGAATCTGATCTTGGTCAATAAAATAGTGTAACAAACTTTTCACAAATGAAGGTTTGATGAACTATAAAACGCAATTGAGCCGTGGTAGTTGTGCTCTACAGATGTATTTATTCAGTATTTATGACTAAATAAACATTTACATCGCATGCATGATTCGGTAATCTCGATTGCAGATAGTCACTGTGAGTGAATAATTAATCGACAATTCGTCGTTTTGTCACGGTGATACAAATAAAAATTCAGGATTCAGACGTATGCAAAAAACTGACTCTCTCTCGACGACGGTGCCTTCGATGAGAAATATTCTGATGTTCGCCATCCCATCGCTTCTTGGCTTACTTCTCTTTATGACGCCGGTAAACTTCGGCGATGGTGTCACTATTCCCATTGCGGTCATGGCCGGAAGCGTTCTTGATTTATTGGGCGGCTCGGCAACTGCTGTGGTCACCGCATTGGTGGTTTTCAGTGCGGTCACCTCATTGATTGTTACGCTAACAAAACCCCGCTTTATTACTCGCCACGGTTTTCTCAACGGCCTATTCAATGTTTCACCGATTTGGCTAGCCACCCGTGTGATCGGTGGTGTATTTGTTGCCATGACCTTCTTCGGTTACGGGTCTGAACTTATCATGGGTGAGCTCACTGGCGCGTTCGTGCTTAATGATTTGCTGCCTATCCTGCTTTCTGTGTTTATTTTTGCCGGATTGCTGTTGCCATTGCTGACCAGTTTTGGCCTGCTGGAAATGTTAGGCGCCGTTTTCACTAAAGTGATGCGTCCATTATTTGGCTTGCCTGGCCGCTCGGCGGTTGACTGTGCGGCATCTTGGTTAGGCGACGGCAGTGTCGGTATCTTGATGACGAGCAAGCAATACGAGCAAGGTTTTTACACACAGCGTGAAGCTGCGGTTGTCGGCACCACCTTCTCTGCGGTATCGATTAGCTTTAGCTTGGTTGTGATTGCCCAAGTTGACTTGATGCACATGTTTACTTGGTTCTATTTAGCAGTGTGTCTGGCGGGGATTGCTGCAGCGATTATCGTTCCTCGTCTTCCGCCGCTTTGCTGGAAAAAAGACGAGTTGATTGACGGCTCAACCCGCCAATCGAACGAAGAAGTGTTACCTGAAGGCCATACCACGCTGAGCTACGGCTTACAGTGCGCGCTTAACCGTGCTGAAAAAATTCGCTCGGTGAACAGCGTGCTCAAAGAAGGGGCTCAAAACGCGGTTGATATGGTGCTGGGCGTACTCCCTGTTGTGATGGCGATTGGTACAGCGGCATTGATGGTGGCTGAGTACACCAGTATCTTTAACGTACTGGGTGCACCGTTTGTTCCTTTGCTTGAGCTACTGCATATTCCCGAGGCGGTCAAAGCATCAGAAACTATGGTGATTGGTTTTGCGGATATGTTTATCCCTGCCATTCTTGCCGCGGAAATTGACAACGAAATGACCCGCTTTGTGATTGCAGCGATGTCTGTCACCCAGCTGATTTACATGTCAGAAGTTGGTGCTTTGCTGCTAGGCAGTAAAATTCCAGTCAAAATCTGGGAACTGTTTGTGATCTTTATTTTGCGTACCTTGGTGACCTTACCGGTGATCGCGGGTGTCGCACATTTGATTTTCTAAGCCGATAGGCCAAGAACAGTCTGTTAAGCGCCTCGCGTTTTCAACGTGAGGCGTTTTTTTTGGGTCACGAATTCATGCAGTAGCACCTTATGCTTGGTATGGTAAATGCGCGCGAACTATCTGGCATGTTACCCCTCATCTATCACCAACATGATGAGCGGTAAGGGTTTAATAAGGAGATGGGATGAAAATAGTGACACTTCATGGGCTGTACATGCACGGTGTGTTTTTGATCCCGCTAAGTGAACGCCTAGAAAAGCAAGGACATGAGGTGCTCAACCTTTCTTATAACACCCTAGATCCGGACTTTGAGCAAATTGCTCGTCGCATCAATGCGTTTATTGATCATCAGCCCACGATTTTAATCGGCCACTCGATGGGCGGGCTGATTATTCGCCGCTATTTGGAGCAGAGTGCGCAACTAGACGATAACCCTGCTGATGCGGTGCACGCGGTGATTACCCTCGGCACCCCCCATCAAGGCGCAACACTGGCCAAAGTATTTGAGGATTTAGGGTGGGGCGGCTGGCTGTTCCAACGGAGCCAATCTATTTTATTGCCCGATGAGGTGATGCCCTGGCAGGGATTACCGCCTTTGCACAGTATTGCCGGAAATTGCCCGTGGGGCCCAGTATCGCTGCTGATAAAGAACCAAGTTTGCGACGGCACTGTGCTGGTCGAAGAAACTAAAATCGAAGGCATGAGCAGTCATGATATCTTTCCGCTCACCCACATTGCATTGCTTTTTTCTCGTCGGGTGAGCGATAAAGTGATCGCCATTATCGACAGCTACCAGCCTGCTTCCGAACCTGCCGCACAAGTTGAACCCTAACGCTAATGTGACGGAACCTCATCGGCGAGCCAGCGAGCAATAAACGTTCCTTCAGGGTCGTATTGTGCAGTTTGCTTGTCGAGATTAAACCGACGACTGCCGCGAGGATCTGCACCGACACCGGCGAGGTATTGCCAATTACCATAGTTAGCGGCGACATCGAAATCAATCAGTTGTTGCTCAAAGTAAGCAGCGCCGTAACGCCAGTCCACACCTAGCTCATTCACCAAGCAGCTCGCGACTAATTGACGACTCCGGTTCGACATCCAGCCTGTGTGTTTTAGCTGGCGCATGGCAGCGTTGACGATCGGAAAATCGGTATTGCCTTCACGCCATGCCATAAAGGCTTCGGCATAAAACGTAGTGAGCGGACGTTTATCGGCAATGCCCTTAAAGCGGAAAAAGCGCGCTCCGTAGTGATACAACATCCACTGGAAATATTCCCGCCATAGGAGCTCAAAATAGAGCCAATAGGTGGACTCATTTTTCTCCACATTGCGCTCATAACGGTCCAGCTCTGCAGCGACCCAACGCACAGACAAACAACCATTGGCTAGCCATGCGGATAAGCGGGATGAAAAATCCCAACCATCCAAACCATTTCGCGTCTCTTTGTAGCGTTGAATACGATGGGTATCCCACAAGTAATGATTCAGTTGCGCGCGACCAGCAATCTCTCCACCTTGATAAGGGGCAATACGGCGATCCGATAAAGGCGCGGGCTCGGTAACTATGCCATCGATAGGGCGCGGTAAGGACTCTGGCACCGCAAGCGGCAAACGTGGCGGAATGTCGCGCTTTTCGACCGCTTTTCTAAATTGCGTAAAGGTGGCAGGAATATCGGGTAAATCAAAGGGTAACTGATGCTGACTAAACAGCGTATGTGCATCAGACACCACCACACGCTGTGGAAACCGGCTAACAAGGGTATCTATTTGCTGGCGCTCAAAGGGGCCTGGGTGATCGGTGACGCCAATAACATCAATCTGGTGTTGGGTACACAGGTCGGCAAGCACTTCCAAAGGTGTGCCTGTTCTAATGATGAGCTTTTGTCCCATGACATCGAGCGCACGATGAAGTTCGATAAGGCTTTGCCACAAAAACGCTTCGCGCTGAGGGCCGAGGTGTTTACTTTGGAAGTGATCCGCGCGTGACCAGCGCGGATCAATGACAAACACACAGGTAAGTTCGTCACAGCTCGAAGCAAGATTGGCGAGCGCAGGGTTGTCATGAATTCGAAGGTCGTGGCGAAACCACATCAGTCCGCGTTGCATGTTGATCTCCTTTTTCTCGCCAATACGCCGAGAATCGACATCCAGATTGATCAGTAAGTATGGATGCCGATGTTTTAAACAGCGAATTGGGTCTAGGATTAGATCTGTCGTTGACGTTGCGCCCAATAGCCAACAAACACAAAGATACCTACCACGGCGCACATTAGCCATTGATCAGGCCAGGCGCGCATTTTCGTGGCGAGCCAAGGAGACACTGCCACAATAAATGCGCCGTAGCCAAATGCATTGATGCCGATAAACACTAAGGTGCGGACAAAAAAGTTGTGGCCGGTCAGTAAACGACGCAGGGTACGGTTAATGTCGTTACCAAACACCACCAATAAAGATGCGGTGACCGCAATGGCGATTTCGTTTAACCAAGGGGTTAGCCAAGCACCGCCTTGGGCAAGCCAAGAGATAATAATATTCATAATTCGTCACACTCTGTAGAATGCTGCTAGGTTACTGATTTCTACTAGCGACTTCCAGCCTCAACGTAAGTCGCGTGCGGTAAGGAGAAAACATGAGAATTGCCTCAATAGGGTTGGGTGACATCGCCCAAAAGGCATACCTGCCACTACTTGCAACCTGGCCCGATCTCGACTGGGTCTTGTGTAGCCGCCAAGCCGATACACTCGCGAAATTGGCGCAGCAGTATCGGGTAGCGCACACAGCAGCCAATGTTGAAGAAGTGTTAGCGCTGAACGTGGATGGGGTGATGATTCATGCAGCCACTCATGCTCATCCGGCGTTGGTGCGTCCGTTCTTAGCCGCAGGTATTCCCGTGTTTGTCGACAAACCGGTGGCCCAATCGGGGGCGGATGTTGAAGCCCTCTTTAACCTTGCAGAAAAGCATAATACGCCTTTGTTTGCAGGATTTAATCGCCGTTATTTGCCGTTGTTAAACGCCCATTTAAACGGCCAGCGCCCAGAAGATGAACTCGGCTCGCCATTGTTATCGTTACGGTGGGAAAAGCATCGTCATGCGCTGCCAGATGCGCCCCGTCGGTTTATTTTCGATGACTTTATTCACCCGCTTGACAGTATTAACCTGCACGGTGACATGAACATTGATGATTTGGATGTGTTTGCCCAGTTTGATGAAGGACTGCTCGCGCGTTTAGATATTCGTTGGCATCGCGAGAATAGCTTATTTGAAGCCAGTATGAATCGCCAATACGGCGCCACCAAGGAAACCATTGCCGCAGCCTATCGTAACGAGTGCTACTTCTTTGATGGATTTACGCGCGGTGAGCGTATGCAAGACAATCAAGTCGCGCAATTGTCTCTCCCTGACTGGACAGGCATGCAGGCCAGTAAAGGGTTTGAAGCCATGTTGACCCACTGGTTTGAGGTCGTCAACACGGGTCGGATCGATGCCGCTATTACCGCACGCAGTGTGGCCTCTCATTGGGTGGCCGAAGACTTAGTCGCCTACTGTGAAGCGCTGCGAGACAATGGTTAATTCGCTTGCATGATTAGGCTGTTTTTACGCGCTCTGCCGTGAGGTAAGGCATTAGCAGGGCTCGCACATTTAAAGTGACATCCAATTTTGCAGCCAGCAAATATAGCCCCGCAATTTTACGATGCAAAAATAGCGCATCCGCCGGTGGTGTGTGCCAATAGCCTTGCTCCATACTCAGCGCCATCCCACGGTTACGTAAACGGGTGGCTAGATCGGCTTGACCAAAATTAAAGGGTGCATCCGTCGCTATTGGCTCACAGGCGGTGTTCACAAGCTCAAGTACACTGGCTTTTTGCTCCGGTAAGATCGCCTCGGCAAAAAAGCCAATCTGAGTCAGCGCTGCGTCAATGCCGGGGTCATCCTTTTCAATGGCAGCTAAGAACAGCTTACGGTAGCCCTCAGTAAATCGTGAGGTGTACTGACGAGTGGCACCAAAATCGAGCAAGACGATACGGCCGCTTTCTGGTTGGTATAAATAATTGGCGAAGTTAGGATCCGTTTGCACTTCCCCAAACACAAACACCTCTTCAAAGAGTAGGGTGAAGAGTTGGCTCACCGCACGATGACGCACTGCAGGCTCGGCTTTTGTTAGGGTTTCAATCGGCTCTCCCGCCATATAATCCATGGTCAACACGCGATCTGTGGTTAAGGTTGAATGGACAGTGGGCACTACCAAATCCGTATGAGCATTCAGCCGCTCGTTAAAGCGCATCATGGCATTCGCTTCTTTACGATAATCGGCTTCATCATGCAGCTGTTGCTTCGCTTCATCGAGTAAGGCTTGGTAATTCGCTTCTTTGGGGATCAGGCCACTTAAGCGCAGTAGGGTGATCACATTATCCACATCGCTATCAATGCTGTCTTTGATGCGCGGGTATTGCACCTTTACCGCTACTTTTTCACCGGCATCGGTATAGGCTTCGTGCACTTGGCCTATCGACGCTGACGCGATGGGCGAAAACCGAAAGTGGGTAAAAGCTTGCTTCCATTCGGGCCCCCACTGCTCGGTGAGTACTTGGTTAAGCTGGGTAGATGGCATAGGCGTGGCATGATTGCGTAATCGAGCCAATAAATCACTGAGCTCGGGTGGGATCAAATCTCCCGCATCCATTGACAGTAACTGACCGACCTTCATTGCCGCGCCGCGCAAATCCGCCAGTTTATCCGCTACATGAGCAATATTAGTCGGCGACATCACCAAATCTTTACGGCTCGGCCGATTGCCTTGTGCAAACTGCTTCGCACCTTCCCACGCCACATTCGACGCCACACGCCCCGCTAGGGAAGCCAGAGCTCCTAAACGAGAATACCGCCCATGAGGAACCTTGCTACTTTTCATCACCGTCTCCTTGTTAACCATTAAAGATACGGCAAAAGCAGGGTAATGGTTTGGTGGTAATTACAAGCTATTGATTTTAAGGCGCAACTCACCGGATAATTGCCAACTTGTACGTGCTTAGCTCCCCACTCCTGCGTGGAAGTGACGTAATCGTTATAAGCATGGATGAGAGTCTTTTATAGAAGCGTGATAAAAATAAAAATGAAGTCACTATTACTAAAAACACTTAAAAGCTTAATACTCTTTGTTGTTCTTCCTTTTCTAGTCAGTTTCGGGACCACAAAGCTGTTTTCAAACTACGAATACTGGGGTTTCAGCGAGTACAAAGCAGGTATTCACTCTGGCGTGATAACGTTTATCACCATCATGACTTCTAAGGTCGGTGCATATCTAGACCGTAAAAATAGAGTCATTAACACAGAGCGAAGTCATAGTGCGCTCGATAATTGATCCTATATTCCTCTCTCCACAGATAATCATGGGATGAAAAATCACACCCACGCCACGACATGACACGATGCCTACCAGTTACATGACACTTCAACCAGTATCACAGCTTCGCTAATTGAGTGTTGTTTAGTTCATAGAAAACAGCTGGTTATATTTTATCCTGTCTAGCTAAGTAGTAGCATTTGCTTACAAAATTAGTCTGTAGGGTAAATGCTAATGAAGCTGATGTTTAAAACAAAAATACTGCTGCTTGCCATTGTGCCGCTTATTGCTTCGATATTGATTTTGAGTGCGATCACGGCACATAACGAGCGGACATTAATAGAAGAGAACATTGCCACGTTTCGGGAAAAATTAGTCAACGAGCGTAAAAAACAACTCGAAGAAGTGACTCAGGTGGCGGAGAACATTGTCAAACGCATCAACCCCGGTGCCAGTGAGGCACGTCTGGCGGCGCTTAAAACGGCGCTTACTGATGTGAAATTTGGCGAAGCGGGTTACTTTTTTATCTACAACAAACAGGGGATTAATGTGTTTCACCCTGTTAAACCAGCCCTTGAAGGGAAAAACCTGATTAATTTTACCGATCCTAAAGGCAACAAGGTTATTCAGGGCCTGCTTGAGGCCGCACAGCGAGGCGATGGCTTTTTCAATTTTATGTTTGACAAGCCCGGCGCTGACCAGCTGATTGAGAAAATTGGCTATGCGGTAATGATCAATAACGGACGATGGTTGCTGGGTACCGGTGCCTATATCGATGATATCGAGCGAGAGGTAGCCGCTTATCGCAGTGAAGCAGAGCAAGCACTGGATGTTCAAATATGGCGTTTAACCTTGCTTGGGTTGGGCACGGTGATTATTACGGTGTTGCTAGTGAGCTGGTTTGCGCAGCGTATTGGTGAACCGGTGAAAAACATGCTCGATAAGCTTAATGATATTGCCAGTGGTGAGGGTGATCTTACCCAGCGCTTGCACGTGCAWGGCCATGATGAGATAGCGCAACTTGGTTATGCGTTTAACCGCTTTGTAGAAAAGCTGCAGCAAACCATTCAGCGAGTCGCTCAGGTCACCGCGCAAGTGAATAGCACTGCCTGCGATATGGCGCGGCAGACCGCAACGGTGGCCCAGCACTTACAAACTCACGATAACGAAACCGAGCAAGTGGTGACCGCGGTGACAGAGATGAGCTCTGCTGCGCAAGAAGTGGCACAAAACACCACGCAGGTTGCCGATGCGGCTACGTCTGCCACCCAAGATGCGCAAAACGCGCAAACCCAAGTGCATGAATCTATCGCGTCGGTTGAGCGGCTGGTGGCGAAAATGAGCGAGTCGAGTCAGCAAGTGGATCAGCTTAAAGCTCAGTCGGATAAAATTACCTCAGTACTGTCTGTGATTGGTGAAATTGCGGAGCAAACCAATCTGCTGGCGCTAAATGCGGCGATTGAAGCCGCCCGTGCGGGCGAGCAGGGCAGAGGCTTTGCGGTGGTGGCCGATGAAGTGCGGACTTTAGCCAGTCGCACTCAAACCAGCACCCATGAGATCCGTGACATGCTTGATGGTCTGCATGTGCATGTGGATAGTGCCGTGAAAACCATTGCCGACAGCGATCAAGAGTGCCAAAGCATGGCAACGATTTCAGCGCAAATTGGCGAGCGAATCACCTCAGTGAGCGCGGCGTTCTCGCAAGTAAACGATATGACCTCGCAAATTGCCAGTGCGGCGTCAGAGCAAACTACGGTCACGGAAGATATTCATCGTAATCTGGTATCGATTCGCGACATTGTCGCTAGCCTGTTGACCTCAAGTGAGGCATCGTCACACGCGGCGGAAGAGCTGAGCTCGCTTGGTCAAGATCTTGATACCTTGGTGGGGCAATTTAAAGTCGCCTAATTCAATAGCATGATCATTATTCTCGGCACACGGGATAAAAAGTCATAAAGGACGCTTACCGCAAGCGTCCTTTCGCTTTACAATAGCTATTTTAGCGGTATTATGCTGACGCAAACGTTTGCTTATAACATATTGTGCGCTATTGAGAGGGTTTCATGCTGCCTGATGTCGAGATCTGTCGTAACACCACACTCGCCCCCATATCTGCCATTGCCAAGCAAGCTGGCCTCCTTGACTCAGAGTTTAAAACGCAAGGTAGCTATAAAGCCAAAATCTCTCTCGATTGCTTAAAGCGTCTTGCCCCCAAGCGAACGGGAAAGTTAGTCCTGGTCACCGCCATCACTCCCACACCCTTGGGTGAGGGCAAAACCGTCACCACCATTGGTCTGGCGCAAGGCTTGGCTAAGCTGAATCATTCTGTAACGGCCTGTATTCGTCAGCCTTCGATGGGGCCCGTATTTGGTGTGAAAGGTGGCGCAGCTGGCGGTGGTTATTCGCAAGTGGCTCCGATGGAGGAGCTTAACCTCCACCTGACGGGAGATATTCATGCGGTGACCGCGGCGCACAACTTGGCTGCTGCGGCTATTGATGCGCGAATCTATCACGAGCAACGTCGAGGTTATGACGATTTTGAGGCGCGCAGTGGCTTAAAAGCGTTAAAAATTGACCCAAGTCGCGTGGTGTGGAAGCGGGTGATGGATCATAACGATCGCGCCTTGCGCATGGTGACTGTGGGTAAAAACGAGCCGGGTAAAACCATCAACGGCTACGAGCGTGAGGGCGGGTTTGATATCTCGGCTGCCTCTGAGCTAATGGCGATTCTGGCGTTGGCGAGCGATCTTCGCGATTTGCGTCAGCGCATCGGCCGTATCGTGTTGGCTTATAGCCATACTGGTGAGCCGATCACCACCGAAGATTTGCAAGTGGCTGGCGCGATGGCGGTCAGTATGAAAGAAGCGGTTGAACCCACCTTGATGCAAACCCTAGAAGGCGTGCCTACACTGATTCACGCTGGTCCGTTTGCGAATATTGCCCATGGCAATTCGTCGATTATCGCCGATAACATTGCGCTAAAGTTGGGTGATTATACCGTCACGGAAGGCGGTTTTGGCTCGGACATGGGGTTTGAAAAAGCCTGCAATATCAAAGCGCAAGCATCCGGTAAAGCGCCAGACTGTGCAGTGATTGTGGCGACATTGCGCGGCTTAAAAGCCAACTCGGGTCACTACAATTTACAGCCTGGTCAGCCTATGCCCGACGCGCTCTTTGCGGATGATGATGAAGCATTAGCAGCAGGGTTCGAAAACCTCAAATGGCATATCAATAACGTGACTCAATATGGTGTGCCGGCGGTGGTGGCGATTAATCGCTTTCCACAAGACAGTGATGCGGAGCTTGCGACACTCAAGGCGATGATTGAAGCACTGCCCAACAAGGTGCGAGTAGCGATCAGTGAAGGCTTTGCCCAAGGTGGCGAGGGTACGCGTGAACTGGCGAAGCAAGTGGTCGCGCAATGTGAAACCAACGCATCATTCTCGCCCTTGTATCATGCCCAGCAAAGCTTGGAAGAAAAGTTGATGGCGGTTGCGGAAGTTGGTTATGGCGCGGGAAGCGTGACGTTAAGTGAGACCGCGAAACAGCAACTGCAACAATTTAAAGCGCAAGGGTATGACGGTTTGGCAGTCTGTTTGGCGAAAACGCCGCTGTCTATTTCAACCGATGGTGCGATAAAAGGTGCTCCCAAAGGCTTTGATGTACCGATCCGCGAGTTGAAATTATGCGCGGGTGCCGGATTTGTCTATGCCTTATGCGGCAACGTGATGACTATGCCCGGCCTACCGGAAAAACCGGCGTTTATGAATCTCGACCTCGATGATGAAGGTAATATTATTGGGTTGAGTTAATGATACTAACCCTCGTGAGAGCCGCTGTTGTCAGCGGCTTTTTTGTTTTTGCTAGATGCGGCCGCGCTTGTGATTATCTTCACGGTCGTGTGATGTGGTATCCTCTCTGGCTTCAATTCTCCCACCGACTGTGAGCCTGACTTGAAAAAAATCGCGGTTTTTGTCGACGTTCAAAATATCTACTACACCACACGTCAAGCCTACGGACGTCAGTTTAACTATCGCCAGTTATGGCAAACCCTCAATGATATGGGGGAGGTGGTAACTGCGTATGCCTATGCCATTCGCCGCGATGACGATCAGCAAATCAAATTTCAAGATGCCCTGCGCCACATTGGCTTTACCGTCAAGCTAAAACCCTATATTCAACGTGCTGATGGCAGCACCAAAGGGGATTGGGATGTGGGGATTGCCATTGATGTGATGGAATCCGCGCCCGAGGTTGATACCGTGGTGCTGTTATCAGGAGACGGAGATTTTGACTTGCTGATGAACAAAATCCGCGCGCGCTATCACACTGAAGCGATCGTGCTTGGTGTGCCTTCCCTAACGGCTAATTCCTTGGTGAACAGTGTCGATCGCTTTATTGCGATTGAAGACGATATGTTGTTGTAGGCACGGCGTTTAGTTTGCAGTTCTGGGACAGTTTCTGATTTTATTTTGATGTTGAAGTGAGTAAACGATGTACAAATTAATCGCCCTAGATATGGACGGCACCTTGTTAAACAGCGAGAAAGCAATATCTGCTGAGAATAAACAAGCCATTGCCCGCGCGCGTGAGAAAGGCGTGACTGTGGTATTGGCGTCTGGTCGGCCGCTTGAGGGCATGCAGCCTAAGCTAGACGAACTGGGAATCGGGTCGGATAAAGACTTTGTGCTGTATTACAACGGCTCGATGGTGAAAAACGTAGGGACCGATGAGGTGATCTTGCAAAAAGGGCTTGACGGAAAAGCCGCCAAAGCGCTGGCTCAGCATGCCGAGGCACTGGGTGCTTATGTGCATGCATTTAGTACTGAGCACGGTTTGATTACACCAGCACAGAATCCGTATACCGAGATTGAAGGCAAGATCAACGGCCTAGATATTACCGTGATGGATTTCGAGACCCTAAGCGATGATCATCCGATTATCAAAGTGTTGATGGTGGCAGACCCAAGCAAGTTAAACGAAGTGATCAGTGCGTTACCATCCGCGCTACGCGAGGAATTTACGGTAGTGCAAAGTGCGCCTTTCTTCCTCGAGTTTTTAAACCCTGCTAGTAATAAAGGGGCGGGGGTAGCTGCCATTGCAGCGCATCTAGGCATTCAACCTGATGAAGTGATTTGCATGGGCGATGCTGAAAACGATCACGCAATGTTGGAATACGCAGGCCTTGGCATTGCGATGGCGAATGCTATGGAAGCAACCAAGCAAATCGCGGATTACATTACCGAGAGCAATGATGAGCACGGTGTGGCCAAAGCGATTGAAAAGTTTGTGTTAGCAGCGGATAGCGCCGTAGCGTAAAACGAACAAGCATGAACAAATGGGGTGGGTGTTTGTGCCTGCCTCGCTTTAAGGAACGAGTAGCGGTCTTTGCGTAAAACAAAAAAGCCTGCTTAAAAGCAGGCTCTCTGGAAATGGTGCGTCCGGGCAGACTCGAACTGCCGACCCCCGCCATGTCAAGGCGGTACTCTAACCAACTGAGCTACGGACGCGAATTTCAAAATGTGGTGCGTCTGAGTGGACTCGAACCACCGACTTCCACCATGTCAAGGTGACACTCTAACCAACTGAGTTACAGACGCATAATTTAGTGTTTCAAGCAAAGTGGTGCGTCCGAGTGGACTCGAACCACCGACCCCCGCCATGTCAAGGCGATACTCTAACCAGCTGAGCTACGGACGCACAGTGCTTGAAAGCGGGATGAATAGTAGCGAGTTCATCTGTGTCACGCAAGCGCTTGAGCGCACTTTTTTGCACATTGACGTCTGTTTGGCGATTTGGTGGTCAAATTGATGGTTTTTCACCATTTTTCTTAATGATCGCGGCGTGAAAGCCGGACACTTACTCGCCAAAGTCACGTTACAGCGTTGGAACAGCTGTTGCCACACATCGGCATGATGACGAATGGCTTGTTTATATGCCGTGTATGCCTCGCCTTGCCAGTAGGCGGATTTATACGCAGAAAAAGGTGGAGGCGTTTCTAAGGAGGCAAGTTGGTTTAATGTTGGTGACACATCACGATACAAGCCGTCGACGCGCGCCAAATAAGGTTGCACTTCACCAACATAATATTTGTAAAACACGGTTTTTAGTCGCTCGAGGCGGGTGGTATCAAAATTTTCACCACACAGCACTTTGGATTGATTGTCGGCAATCAACTGGCTGGTTTGATTAAGCCAATCCGTATGCGCTGTCAGACTGACGAATAATGCGCCTAAAATCGGTTGTTTTTCAATACTTTCTTGCCACTCAAGAATGCTTTCATGAGTCGACGATGGCTGTTGAACCAAGCGGCCGAATTGTGTCATCGCGCTGACCGCATTGCTATGCGCGGGAAGTTCAACCGGTAAGGTGTGAATCGGTAATGACCACTGTGCTTGCCAGGCGCTGCTATCAATCAGCGTATTCCAGATAACGGCGGGAAGTTGCTGGGTTTTGCTTACGATGGCGTCATTGAGCGCGGTTTGGATGCTGTCATCTTTCACCTGTGGCAGGCATTGCTTAGCGACACGGATAAAACTGAGTTCGTAATCAAGCTGACGAAAGCGATCGGCGACTTTTCCCAGTGAGGAATTACGCTCGGCAATTAAATTAAACAGCCCGCATTGGCGCAGTTCATAGGCATCGAGTAACCCTAAACGGAGATCGGCGATGGGCTGTATCAGCTCCCGTTTACGAGGTAAAGAAGGTAGTGCCGGTAGGCTAAGGGGAGAGGGTTCAGCATCCAACACATTTCCGAGGCGTTGTTGGTAGTCGGCCATCATGGCTTTAGCTGGATCGGCTGGCTCACAAGCGGTCAGTAAGCTCATCGATAGAACAATCAGAAGGGGAGCGAGTAAGCGCATAACACGGTGATTCCTTTAGCGTCGATGCCAGTCGATACGAAGGCGACCCGCAACCCGATCGCCTTGCCTCATAGTTTACGCAACTTACTGAGTTTATGTCAGTCCTAAGGCTTTATTCCCGTCACATTGAGATCGAACCGACAAGGCCGACTATAGAACAGTGGGGTCGACACTGTCGATACGGATCACCACCGCGTCAGGTCGCCAATATTCAAATTCGCAATCCATCAGCTCACCATCTTGCTTGTAGTTGATTCGGCAGATTTTGAGGATGGGTTGCCCGTTGGCAAGGTTCAATGCTTTGGCAACGTGAGCGGGGGCTGAGGTGGGGATGACTTCAAACCGCGAGCGTTTCGTTTCGTAGTGATATTTGTCTCGGTAAATCCCCGTCAGTGACTGGGTTAAATCCTCAGTTAAGATACCTTCAAACAAAGCGGCTTTAAGCACATTCTCGACAAACAGTACCGCGCGACCATCGATATAACGTAACCGCTCAATGATATGAATGGGCAACATAGAGCCTGCGTCCAGTGCACGAGCATATTCGCTAGATGCGACTTCGTTGCGCACTCTGAGTAATCGAGTATCCGCGCTGCGATCTTGTTCGCGGATCATTTGGTGGAAGTGGGTCCGAGATAAAGGGTTATAGACAATTCGCTCGGGCGATACATACCAACCTCGCCGTTCTTCGCGATAAATCAGCCCTTCAGTCTCCAGTGAAACCAAGGCGTCTTTGACCGTAATACGCGTGGTGCCGTAGAGCTCACTGAGTTCGCGTTCTGAAGGGAGTTTCTGTCCTTGATGTATCACACCTGCTTGGATTTGCTCTCGCAGATTCTGCTTGATGTATGTCAGTTGCGTACCGTATTGGCGAGTTGTCGTCACGCTCATTAGTGATCTAGTCCAGTAAAGAGTATCCCCGCAAGATAAGTCACAGAGTTAACAGAAATATGACAGCTATCAGTTGCTTGGACATAGGGTGCTTGCAATAAAACTGACATGAAATGTAAGCGGAAATGTCAATCTACTGATGCCTAATCGTCATATTCTCGCCCTAGCATTCAAAGTGAACTTACTGACCTAGTCCAGAAGGATGGAGACAATGAAAACTTTGCTAAGTCGTTCCGTTGCTTTACCGGCGAAGCGTATGGTGCCAGCAGCACTGATCGCCGCAACACTGGCGTTTCCGACGGTGGCGAAAGAGACCAACCTTGAATCTTTGACCAAGGCTGCCCAGCAAGAAGGCGCAGTTTACAGCGTAGGTATGCCCGACAGTTGGGCGAATTGGAAAGACACGTGGGCGGATTTAAAGGCAAATTATGGGTTAACCCACCAAGACACTGACATGAGCTCGGCACAAGAAATTGCCAAATTTGAAGCTGAGAAGAAAAATGCCACCGCGGATATTGGTGACGTCGGCTTTGCATTTGCGCGTGTAGCGGTGAAAAAGGGCGTCACCCAGCCCTATAAGCCGAGTACTTGGGATGATATTCCTGACTGGGCAAAAGACAAAGAGGGTCACTGGGCGTTGGCTTATACCGGCACGATCGCGTTTATCGCCAACAATAACTTGGTGAAAGATGCACCAACATCGTGGCAGGACCTACTTGAAGGGGACTACAAGGTCACAGTTGGCGATGTCGGCGTTGCGTCTCAGGCAAACAATGCTGTCTTAGCGGCTTCATTTGCCAATGGCGGTGATGAATCCAACCTAAAACCTGCGATCGATTTCTTTGCAAAACTGGCCAAGCAGGGACGCTTATCGTTCACCAACCCAAGCATTGCGAACTTGGAAAAAGGTGAAATTGAAGTGGCTATTATGTGGGACTTCAATGCGCTGAATTACCGCGACAAAATTGATCGTGAGCGTTTCACAGTAAATATTCCTCAAGATGGCTCCGTGATTTCTGGTTACACCACCATTATCAATAAGTACGCGAAAAATCCCAACGCGGCGAAGTTGGCGCGTGAGTACATTTTTAGTGACCAAGGGCAAATTAATCTTGCTGAGGGGTATGCTCGTCCGATTCGTACCAATGTCACCTTACCTCAGTCGATTCAAGACAAATTGATCGCCAATGACCAATACAGCAATGTGCGCCCAGTGACGAACTTCTCTGCATGGGAAAAGTCAGCGCGACGTCTACCTCGTCAATGGCAAGAAAGTGTGCTTATCCATCAGCAATAGAAGTCGGTTAGTATGAATAATAAGGTGATCCTTGTTGTTCTCGACGGACTGAATTATCAGGTAGCCCGTGATTGCATGGGCTATCTGAACGGTCTTGTAGAACAACCTCATTCCCAATCAGCGCTGCGCACCACGCTTTATCAGCTGCAAAGTGAATTGCCATCCATGTCTCGCCCTTTGTATGAGTGCATCTTAACTGGGATCCGCCCGATAGAAAGTGGCATCGTCAACAATGCGATTGTGCGTTTATCCAAGCATGATTCGATTTTTAGCTTGGCGAGCGCACAAGGCAAGGTAACCGCGGCTGCGGCGTATCATTGGATCAGCGAGCTCTATAATCGTGCGCCTTTTGAACCGGTCAGAGATCGTTTTACGCATGATGTGTCACTCAATATTCAACATGGCTGTTTCTACCATTGGGATCATTATCCAGATGAAGCCTTGTTGTTGGACGCAGAGTATTTACGTCGTACTTTCGGGCCCGACTTTTTGCTCATTCATCCCATGAATATGGATGACCTCGGGCACAAACACGGCTTGGACTCTCATCAATATCGTAATGGTGCACGGCATATCGATAGTTTGCTCTCAAATTACATCGAAGCTTGGGTAGGCGACGGTTATCAAGTGCTGATCACCAGCGATCACGGGATGAACAATGACAGGTCGCACGGTGGTACGTTGGCAGAAGAGCGCAATGTGCCTTTGTTTGTTATCGGTGAGCGTTTTAGCCATCAAGCCTGTCAGGTGAAACAAACCGAACTGTGCGGCACTGTGTGTCAGCTATTGCAGCTCGACCACCACAAACCTTTTACTCAGGAATTGTTAGCATGATAGACAGTTCTCTTACCCCCTCGCACACCCAAACACCGACCCAAACCAAGAAAGCTTGGGTGACTCGACTTAAACGTTTGAAACCCGCGCTGTGGTTAGTTCCTTTTGGCTGCTTTTTCTATCTGTTTCAAATTGCGCCCATGGTCTGGGTGTTCATTAATAGCTTTATTTACGATGACACATTAAGCGTCGATAACTATGTCGAAATCATCGACTCAGCGTTTATGCTTCAGGCGTTTGGCAATAGCTTGTGGTTAGCGTTTTGGTCGAGTGTGGTGGGGTTGGCCATCGCAACGCTGTTGGTGTCTTCGCTGCGTCGTGTCGATTCTAAACTTCGTGATGGCGTGATTGCCTTTACCAATATGAGCAGCAACTTCGCTGGCGTGCCATTGGCGTTTGCCTTTATCATTATTTTGGGCACCAATGGCGCCATTACCTTGCTCCTCAAGCAATATGGTGTACTGGGCGAGTTTGACCTTTACGGCAAGTGGGGATTGTTGGCGATCTATATTTATTTTCAAATTCCACTTGCGGTGTTGCTTCTCTATCCCGCGTTTGATGCGTTGAGTGATGACTGGCAAGCCGCCGCCGCACTGTTGGGAGCTCGCACATCGCAATACTGGGCTCGGGTGGCCTTGCCTGTTCTCTCTCCCGCGTTATTTGGCACCTTTATTATCCTCATCGCCAATGCTATCGGCGCATATGCCAGTGTTTATGCGCTAACGTCAGGGAATTACAACCTTGTCACCGTGCGCATTGCCAGTTTGGTATCGGGCGATTTATTCCTTGAGCCCAATCTGGCTGCGGCAATTTCTGTCATTTTGATGGTGTTACTGGCGTTTATTACGGTCGTTAACCAATGGCTTATTGCAAAAAGCTACGCAGGCAAAAAGGGGAGAAAATAGCGATGGATACGATGAATACCCGATACCACAAAACCGTGGTTTACGGCATTGTTGGCGTGATGCTAGTTCCGATCTTGGCGACCTTAATCTATTCATTCTCATCGCGTTGGGGCGCCACAGTGTTACCCGATGGATTTACGTTTGATTGGTACCTAAAGCTGGTGACCGATCCGCGTTTTTTAGAAGCATTTGGTCGCTCGCTGTTTATTTGTGTTGCCGCGTTGACGCTCAGTGTGGTGTTGATCTTGCCGGCAATCTTTGTGGTGTTTTACTACTTTCCATCCCTCGATAAGCTAATGAATGTGCTGATCTTGCTGCCCTTTGCCGTGCCACCTGTAGTGTCTTCAGTGGGATTACTTCAGCTTTATGCCGACAGCGAGATTGCACTGATTGGCACCCCTTGGATTTTGATTGGCACCTACTTCACCATTGCGTTGCCTTTTATGTACCGTGCGATAGCCAATAGCTTCGAGGCAATTCACCTGCATGATCTGATGGATGCTGCTCATTTACTCGGCGCGAGTACCCGCCAAGCGTTTTTACTGATCGTACTACCGAATGTAAAAAAAGGCCTCATGGCGTCGCTGTTCTTGTCGTTTTCGTTTCTGCTCGGCGAGTTTGTTTTCGCCAATATCTTGGTGGGAACGCGTTACGAGACACTGCAAATCTATCTCTACAACATGCGTCAAACCAGTGGCCACTTTACCTCCGCCTTGGTCATGACCTACTTCCTGTTTATTTTCTTACTGACTTGGCTCGCAAGTCGTTTTAGTCGAGGGGTGAAATAATGAGTTACGTTCGTGCCAATAACCTGACGAAACGCTTTGGCGACAATACTGTCTTTGAAGACATTGAGTTCACGATTGAGCAAGGTGAATTTATTACCTTGTTGGGACCGAGTGGTTGCGGTAAATCAACCTTACTACGCAGCCTGGCTGGCTTGAACCCCGTTGATGATGGTGAGATATGGGTAAATGGTGAAAATATTACTCACCAAACACCTCAGCAACGAGGGATTGGCATGGTGTTTCAGTCATACGCCTTGTTCCCCAATATGACGGTTGAAGCCAATATTGCTTTTGGATTGAAAATGAAGCGGTGGGGGACGGCTGACATCCAACGTGAAGTGGCTAAGGTTATTGCGCTGGTTGATCTGACGGGGAAGGAAAAACACTATCCACACCAATTATCTGGCGGACAGCGTCAACGTGTCGCCCTTGCTCGCGCCTTGGTGGTGAAACCGCGAATTTTGTTGCTGGATGAGCCACTCTCGGCACTGGATGCTAAAATTCGCAAACACCTTCGCCAACAAATCCGTGACATTCAGAAAGAGATGGATTTGACCACGATCTTTGTTACCCATGACCAAGAAGAAGCGATGATCATGTCAGATCGTATTTTCTTGATGGACAAAGGTGAAATCGTACAAGCGGGCACGCCAGAAGCAATCTATACCCAGCCGGCCAATGAGTTTGTCGCTGGGTTTATGGGCCATTACAACTTGGTAGAGGCCAAGAAAGCGAAACAGCTGTTTAATCTGGATACCGAGTGGAAAGTGGCGATTCGCCCTGAGTCTATTTATATCAAAGAGCCGGGACGCCAATACGGCTCGCATATTTCTGCGCCACGGGTAGGCCGGATCCATAACCATCAACTGCTTGGCAATGTGATTCGCTATCAAGTGGCGGTCGATGACTGCCAGCTCACAGTGGATCTACTCAATCGCTCGTCTGAGCGTTTGTTGGCAAATGGTAGTCAGCTCGAGCTGCTTTTTAACCTAAATGAACTCCAACCGGTAAGGCCCTAACCATGTCATCACCTTTATACGTCTTTGATATGGACGATACCTTGATTAATGGTGACTGTGCCATGTTGTTTAACGCGTTTTTGGTAGAAAAAGGCGTGGTGACGCAAGCCGATTTTTTAAAGGAAGATCAGCGTTTAATGCAGCTTTATACGCAAGGAAAGCTCGACATGGCGAGCTACCTTCAATTTGCGATGGCGCCCCTGACCGACTTATCCGTCGAACAGGTCCATGCGTTGGTAGAAGAGTGTTTGCACATCAAAATTTTACCTAAGCAGTTTGCCGAGTCGAAAACATTGCTGGCGCAGTTAGACCGTGATGACATCGATAGGGTGATTATTTCAGCCAGCGTTACGTTTCTTGTCGAGGCGGTGGGGCGCCACCTTGGGATCCCGGACGCCTTGGGGATTGATTTAGTGACAGAACACAATCGCTATACTGCTACCATATCCGGCGTACCAAGCTATCGAGAAGGGAAGGTGGCACGTCTAAAGGCATGGCTAAATGCTCAGTCAACCGACTATTCAGCGATTCACTTTTTCACTGACTCGATTAACGACTTACCTTTATGCCAGTACGCTGATTATGTCTACTTGGTCAACCCTTGTTCGCAGTTACGCGCCCAAGCCGACCAGCCCAATTGGACGATTTTAAGTTGGGGATAAGTTAAAGGTAGGAGAGGAGGTTGCCCTGCTGAAAGAAAACCTCAGCAGGGCGAGAGGGTTAGCGCTCTGACATCGCAAGTTGAAACTCAGGCGATTGTTTTCGCATCCAAAATAATCGCAGACCGAGCAAGAGCGCGGCGGTGGAAATACCAATAATGATCCCAACCCAAAAACCGTGAGCGCCCATTGCCGGTACCAGCCAATCTGTC
This sequence comes from Salinivibrio sp. PR932, assembly GCF_001996125.1. NCBI lineage: Bacteria > Pseudomonadati > Pseudomonadota > Gammaproteobacteria > Vibrionales > Vibrionaceae > Salinivibrio > Salinivibrio sp. PR932. Next base: position 106,859 of record NZ_MUFM01000007.1, read on the forward strand.
ATGCCTAATACGTAGCCGAGTGGCAAACCAAACACCCAGTAAGACACCAATGTTCGTTGGAAGATGGCGCGCATATCTTTATAACCACGCAGTGCACCGGCGGCAACCACTTGAATAGAGTCGGTAATTTGATATACCGCTGCCAATAACATCAAGGATGAGGCCAGTGTCGCCACTTCCACATTGTCCGAGTAGAGTGCGATGATGGGGTCGCGGAGSCAAACGGTAAGGATAGCCGTAATACACGCGGTGCTTACGCCAAGCCAAATACCAATTTTGGCCGAATTGCCCGCACCTACCGTGGTGCGTTTGCCCAGCAAATGACCCACGCGAATACTGACCGCTGCACTGAGACTCATCGGTAGCATAAAAATCATGGTCGAAAAGTTAATCGCAACTTGGTGAGCGGCCACGGTAATCGGCCCTAGTGGAGCAATCAAAATCGCAATGGCTGCAAACAAGGTCACTTCAAAAAAGAGTGCCGCGGCAACAGGGAAACCGAGACGGAACAAGCGGACTTGCTCTTTAAGCGCGGGCGCATATAGCGAAACAAACAGCTGCAAAGTGCTCAGTTTTTTACTGAATACCACATAAAGCCACATCAATACGGCCATCAACCAATACACAATAGCGGTTGCGACCCCACAGCCGACACCGCCAAGCTCAGGCGCACCGAGTTTGCCATACACAAACATCCAGTTTAACGGAATGTTGGCGGCAAGGCCGATAAAACCAATGACCATCGCGGGAATGGTCATTGACATACCCTCGCAAAGGTTACGAATCGCTTGGAACACCAAAAAGGCAGGAACCGCCCAAATAACCGCGTGCAAGTAACCAATTGTTTTATCGGTCAATGCGGCTTCGACATCCATCAGGTTGATAATGACGCCGGCTTTATACAAAACCAAACAAATGGGGACACTCAGCAATAGGGCCATATAGAGGCCTTGCTGAAACTGATAAGGGATCTGATCGTCTTTGCTTGCGCCATTAAGCTGAGCAATCATTGGGACCATGGCCATCAACAGACCAATACCAAACAAGATAGCTGGCATCCACACACTTGATGCTACGGCGACCGCGGCCATGTCGGTCGCGCTATAGCCACCGGCCATGACGGTGTCGACAAAGCCCATCGACGTTTGCGCGATTTGCGCGATAAACACTGGAATACTGAGCCTAACTATAGCGCTCGCTTCATCACGATACTGCTGCACGACTGCCTCAACACGGTTGTCTAAAAGGGAAGGAGGGAACAGATAATACGAGGGAGATTATACGTGCTAGAGCGGTGAAAGAGAAAGCAAAACTCGGCACGGCGCCTGTATTTCTGACAGACGGGACAACGCTGAGTGTGTCGCGTTAGATAGGCCCGAGAGCGTCTTATCAGTTAAAAGATTTGCTCGTCGTCTGCATCGACAAATAAATTGACCGTTTTATGCAATTCATCAATCTGCATATTGTAGTGAATGGCATTGCAGCAATTTGGGCAATCTTCATAGAACTCTTGGTTTCCGCCGCTTAAATCAAGCGTAATATCAAAACGGTGCCCACAATGCGGGCAGCTCACGATCCGGTCAGTGATGTCTTTCATTATTCCTCCTCATGATGGGACGTCACTTTCTTTCCCCATACGGCTTTCACTAGAAGTATAGAAGAGATGACGAGGCGCGGCCCTCCTCGGGCAAAGTGTATCGAGGTGCTGAGGGAGCTGGCAAAGTGATGGAAATAAAAGAGGCGGCCAATGCCGCCTTATGGAAACGCCAATGAACGATATCGGTGCTACAGCATCTCTGGGGTAAAGTTGCTAAGACTCTCAAGTTTGTGATCCGCAATGACAAAGCGTGGATCGTTCCATTCATGGGCGGCCGGTACGACAATGGTTTTCATCGAGGCCGCTTTGGCGGCGAGTAGGCCAGTGAACGAGTCCTCGAAGGCGATACATTGCTCAGGCTCAACGTCTAGTGCTTGCGCGGCATTCAGGTAGACTTCTGGGTGGGGCTTTCCGTGCTTTAAATCACCGGCGGATTCAATAATAGAAAACTGATCACTTAACCCTAATGCATCTAGCGTTGGGTGAATGAGCGACAGGGGTGACGAAGACGCAAGCCCGATTTTAAGGCCGGCTTGGCGACAAATGGCCAATGCCTCTTTCACGCCCGGCATCATGGGTTTTTTTTGCTGAACCAATTCGACCACACGCGCGACGATACGCTCTCTAACCTCGGTATTAGAAGGGCCTTGCCAAGGTTGCGTACGTGCATAGTATTTAACAATTTCATCGATGCGAACACCAGTGGTGTCACGGGTGTCTTGCAAACTAATGGAAACCCCTAGCTCGCTCAGTACATCGATTTGAGCGCGTTGCCAGAAGGGTTCTGAGTCGACCAAAAGGCCGTCCATATCGAAAACTGCGGCAGATAACATTGCCAACCTCTATCTGTATGCATGGATAGCGCATGCTACACCGTCAGTCCCAGTTTTGTCAGCAACTGCTCTGTTTTCGTTAAATAAGGGCCGCCGAATAGGTTTACGTGGTTGAGTACATGATAAAGGTTATAAATGTCTTTACGCTGTTGGTAGCCTTCATCTAACGGCCATTCGGCGTGATAGCCATTGTAGAAACTTTCAGGGAAGCCGCCGAACAGCTCCGTCAGTGCGATATCGGTTTCACGATCGCCCCAGTAACTGGCAGGATCAAACACGACTGGGCCGTTCACCGATAATCCGGCATTACCATGCCACAAATCACCATGTAGCAGAGATGGCTTGGGAGAGTGGCCCGCCAAAGCGATTTTTACGCCTTGAATGATGGCTTCTATATCGCCGAAATGGAGGCCTTTTTCGGCAGCAAGTTGCAACTGCCAGCCAATCCGTTGCTCAGCAAAAAACTGACACCATTTACGGTGCCAGCAGTTACGCTGCTCCGTCATGCCGATGTAGTTATCATCATCAAAACCATATTCAACCTGTTCGCCCCAACGGTGATGGCGAGCGAGGTGTTGGCCCAGTAGATAGGCTTGGGTGTCATCGAGAGGTTTAATCGGCAGGTAACTTAATACTAATGCCGCTTGATCTTTCACTGGGCCAACATAATGGACCTGTGGCACTTGTATTTGTTCACTGATAGCCAGTTGTCGCAGTGCTTCTGCTTCGGCCTCAAAAACGGGTAGGCACTCGCGTTCGTTAATTTTAACGAAGAACCGCTGTGCTTTATCGTCACTGACACAATAAGCGTCGTGAATATCACCGCCAGAAACCGGCGTTTTCTCTGTGATTTCAAAATCAATATTGAGTTGATCTGAAAGGTGAACCGACAGTGCATGCCACATAAGCGACTCCGTTACATCGAGGTCAGGGGGAAGTAACAGCGATTGGTTATATATTAGCCTATGATTTCGCCCAATATCTGTGGAGATGGCGACACTTTATATAAAAAACGACCCAAATCCTTAGTAATGCGTGTGTTAACACGAATCGTTAGGACAGGGCCGTTTTATTAATGATTAGATTATGCAGATAACGCGCAACTTATTGATGCAAACTTGGCAACGCGCCAGCAGGCATTAGACGATTATAGGTACCTGTTTGGAGGAGTGCGTTTGCTTTTTCAATATCAGGGGCAAAGTAACGGTCCTTGTCATAAAAAGGCACGACGCCACGTAGCTCCGCCTTCGCCTGCTCCAATTTCTCTGAGCTTTTCAGCGGTGCTCGGAAGTCGATACCTTGGCAAGCAGAAAGCAACTCAACGGCGAGGATCCCACGTGTATTACTGCTCATGTCTTTGAGGCGACGGGCGGCAAAGGTAGCCATAGATACATGATCTTCTTGGTTGGCCGATGTGGGCAAGCTGTCAATCGAGGCTGGGTGCGCTAAGGTTTTGTTTTCGCTGGCAAGCGCGGCGGCGGTGACTTGCGCGATCATAAAGCCCGAGTTAACGCCACCATTGTTAACCAAAAATGCAGGTAGCTTGCTGAGATTGCTATCGATAAGCAGGGCCATGCGACGCTCAGATAAGCTGCCAATCTCGGCAATGGCTAATGCGAGGTTATCCGCTGCCATCGCCACCGGCTCAGCATGGAAATTGCCCCCAGAGAGGATGTCGCCATCTTCCGGGAAAACCAAAGGATTATCAGACACTGCATTGGCTTCGGTGGTCAATACGTCGGCAGCGTGGCGAATTTGCTGTAAACATGCGCCCATTACTTGCGGCTGACAGCGCAGCGAGTATGGGTCTTGCACTTTTTCACAGTTTTGGTGGCTATCGCCAATTTCACTGGTTTCACCCAGTAGATGACGATAGGCAGCGGCGGCATCCATTTGCGTCTGATGTCCACGTACAGCATGAATGCGAGGATCAAACGGCCGGCGACTTCCCAATGCCGCTTCGACAGATAGGGCACCACACACAGTGGCGGCGGCATACAAATCTTCGGCTTCAAACAAGCCCTCTAGTGCAAATGCCGTGGATGCTTGCGTACCGTTAAGTAGCGCAAGGCCTTCTTTAGGCCCAAGCGTGATCGGGGACAGTCCAGCAATTTTGAGTGCGGCTTCACCTGAGATCACTTCGCCTTTGTAGCGTGCTTGGCCTTCCCCCAGTAACACCGTACTCATATGCGCCAAAGGCGCGAGATCGCCTGAAGCGCCAACAGAGCCTTTCTTGGGAATACAGGGATACACTTCGTGATTAATCAGTGCTGCCAATGCTTCGACGACGCTAAAGCGAATACCCGAATAGCCACGCGCCAGGCTGGCAATTTTGAGCACGATCATCAATCGTACTGTGGCATCATCCATAAACTCGCCAATGCCAGCTGCGTGAGATAGCACGATGGAGCGCTGCAGTGTTTCCAAATCATCAAGTTCGATACGGGTATTGGCAAGTAAGCCAAACCCCGTGTTGATGCCATAAACCACACGTCCTTGGTCAAGGACCTCAGCAACTGTGTCTGTGCTTGCTTTCATGGTGGCTTCAATGCCATCTGCAAATGAAATCTTTACCGGTTCACGGCTCACTTGGCGTAGCTGGGCAAGCGTGAGCTCGCCCGGTTGTAACGTCAATGTGGTCATTTTGCTCTCCTTAGCGCAGCGGCTGGTTAGGAATATCCAGCAGCGGTAAATCTAGGTTCTGTTCTTTGGCACAATTAATCGCGATGTCATACCCCGCGTCAGCGTGGCGCATCACTCCAGTTGCAGGGTCGTTATGGAGCACTCGACCAATACGTGCATGGGCGTCATCGGTACCATCACACACGATCACGACCCCTGAATGTTGCGAGAAGCCCATACCGACGCCACCACCGTGGTGAAGTGACACCCAGGTCGCGCCTGATGCGGTATTAAGAAGAGCGTTGAGTAAAGGCCAATCAGAGACAGCATCAGAGCCATCCATCATGCCTTCGGTTTCACGGTTAGGGCTGGCAACCGAGCCAGAATCCAGATGGTCGCGACCAATCACGATAGGCGCTTTGAGTTCGCCATTTTTTACCATCTCATTGAAAGCTAACGCCAAGCGCGCCCGATCTTTAAGGCCAACCCAACAAATGCGCGCAGGTAACCCTTGGAATTGAATACGCTCTTTTGCCATATCGAGCCAGTTGTGTAGGTGCGGATCATCGGGGATCAGCTCTTTTACTTTTTGGTCAGTTTTATAGATATCTTCCGGATCGCCGGATAAGGCTGCCCAGCGGAATGGCCCAATACCTTCACAGAACAGAGGACGAATATACGCAGGGACAAAGCCCGGAAAATCAAACGCATTTTCAACGCCCACTTCTAATGCCATTTGACGAATATTGTTGCCGTAATCTAGCGTCGCCGCGCCGCGAGATTGGAGTTCAAGCATGGCTTTAACTTGGACGGCCATCGATGCTTTTGCCGCTTTAACGACCTCAGCTTCGTTGTCTTTTCGTTGTGCGACGGCTTGCTCCATCGTCCAGCCTCGCGGCAAGTAGCCGTTCAGAGGGTCGTGCGCTGACGTTTGATCGGTAACTACATCAGGCGTGATGTTTCGTGCTACCAGTTCAGGGAAGATATCGGCAGCATTGGCTAATAGACCGACAGAGACGGGCTTACCGGACTGTTTGGCGTCTTCAATTATCCCAAGCGCTTCATCGAGTGACGTTGCTTTGCGATCGACGTAGCCGGTGCGCAGACGATAATCAATACGGCTTTCGTCACACTCAACCGCAATCATCGAAAAACCCGCCATGGTTGCAGCAAGTGGCTGAGCGCCACCCATGCCACCCAGACCCCCCGTCAAGATCCAACGTCCCTTGGCGTCGCCGCCAAAGTGCTTTTTAGCAACCGCAACAAAGGTTTCGTAAGTGCCTTGCACAATGCCCTGCGAGCCAATGTAGATCCAGCTTCCTGCAGTCATTTGGCCGTACATCATCAGGCCTTGCTTATCGAGCTCGTTAAAGTGTTCCCAATTTGCCCAATGAGGCACCAAGTTTGAGTTGGCAATCAGAACACGAGGTGCATCTTTATGAGTGGTAAAGACTCCAACGGGTTTACCGGATTGCACGAGTAAGGTTTGGTTATCTTCAAGGCGTTTTAGCACCTCGACAATCTTGTCATAGCATTGCCAGTTGCGTGCGGCTCGACCAATACCTCCGTAAACCACCAGTCCATGCGGATGCTCGGCGACATCTGGATGTAAGTTATTCATCAACATGCGTAAAGGCGCTTCGGTCAGCCAACTTTTAGCGTTTAGTTTCGTACCTGTTGGTGCTTGGATGGTCCGTGAGTCAAAACGTGGATCCGTCATGGTTACTCTCCTTGATTGTCGATACGGTTCGGCGATGCATGCAACATTGACCATGCCATGCGTGCGGCAAGGCGGCTGGTTTGTTGGTCGCGGTCATAGTTTGGGTTCACTTCGGTGATGTCACACACAGGAATACGGATGGCCTGCTGGTGGGCATCGGTAAAGATGTGTTGGAGCAAAGGCTCGATGACATGAACGGGCACACCATAAGCGGCAGGCGCACTAACGCCGGGAGCACTTGCGGCTGGGAATACATCCATGTCGAGAGTGAGGTAGAGATAATCACACCCTTGGATAAATTGTGTGAGCTTGGTTTTAAGTGCCGGCAGTGCGTCAGTGTGCATCTGGGTGTCTTCTTCGACCCAACAATTAAGCTGCTCTGCTTTATCAAATAAGGCTTGGGTATTGCTGGTGCGGCTGACGCCTAAGCAAGCATAATGGAATGGCCAGTCTCGTTGTTGGCAAAATTGCGCAATTTGTGCAAAGGGCGTCCCTGAGCTACCTTCCTGACTCAGCCCTTGGGGCGTACGCAGGTCAAAGTGCGCATCAAAATTGATAATGCCAATTTTAGGAGCGCGCTGGCCGTTTTCAGACGATTGGCGCGACAAATAACTCGATAAGCCTTGAAAGCTTGCCCATGCGGTTTCATGCCCGCCACCCAATGTCAGTACATTGTGGTGGGGAAGGACATTCGCAATCTGTGCGCTTAGGCTTTGCTGTGCTAAGACAAGATCACCGTCGTCACAGGCGATAGTGCCACCATCAAATAATGGCGGACATTGATGCCAAGCGAGGTTTGCGAGTGATTGACGGATAGCATCCGGTGCCAGCGCCGCGCCTTGACGGCCTTTGTTGCGCGCGACACCTTCATCACACGCAAAGCCAAATAAGACAGTCCCCGCACGCGAACTCTCGTCACTCAGTGCTTGAATACGTTGATGCAAACGTAGCCCGCGCTCGCCATCTTCAGGATCGGTCCGTCCTTGCCATAGCGACATATCGGCTGGTATATGTTTCATCCTCGGACTCCTTGCTCATCATACCAATCACCATTGACGATACGACCGAGTAGTGGGGCGGTAGCGACCATGTAGCTGAGCTCGGCTGGCGTTTCACAGTCCCATACGGCTAAGTCGGCATCGAACCCGACGGCAATTTGTCCTTTGTGTGCTAAACCCAATGCTTGCGCGGCATGGCGTGTGACACCGTATAAGTTTTCCTTGGGGGTTAAGCCGAATAAGGTTGATGCCATATTCATCATCAACGTGAGTGATGCAAACGGTGAGGTGCCGGGGTTAAAGTCGGTGGCAAGCGCCATAGGGACGCGGCTTTCACGAAGAGCGGCAATAGGAGGCTGCTGTGTTTCACGCAAAAAGTAAAACGCACCGGGCAGCAGCGTGGCGACGGTGTCGTATTCAGCGAGGACTTGTACATCGGCCTCTGACAAATACTCAATATGATCCACGGATAAAGCGCCAGCTTTGGCTGCAGCGACACTGCCGCCAAGATCGCTAAGTTGCTCGGTGTGGGCTTTTATTTTTAAGCCATGAGCGTTAGCGGCGGCAAAAACACGCTCTGCTTGATCGACACTGAACGCGATACTCTCGCAGAACACATCAACAGCATCTGCCAGTTGTTGTTCTGCCGCAGCCGGAATCATCGTCTCGCAGACAAAATCAATGTAGCTATCTGCATCATTACGGTATTCAGGTGGCAGTGCATGTGCAGCCAATAGCGTTGTTGATACATTGACCGGCAAGTGTTGGTCTATCAATTTCGCGACACGTAGCATTTTGAGCTCATCTTCCAGCGTGAGCCCATAACCGGATTTGATTTCCATTGTTGTGACGCCGTCACGTATCAACGCATTGGCGCGCGGTAGAGCCAGTTCCAATAAGGTTGTTTCACTGGCTGCTCGTGTCGCTTTTACTGTCGAAAGAATGCCACCACCTTGAGCAGCAATGGTTTGATATGGCACACCGTTCAACCGCTGTTCAAACTCGCCGGCACGGTTACCGGCAAAAACTAAATGGGTATGGCTATCGATGAATCCCGGCGTCACTAACTTGCCATTTAGTGATTGGGTGGGCCATTCCAACGCTTCAGCGTCGTGCCCTAAGGCGACAATCTTACCGTCTTCAACTGCGATAGCTTGGTTCTCTTGGCAGCTGTAACCGTCAGATGTATAAACATCGGTGGCCATAGTCACTAATTTGGCGTTCGTATATACCTTTCTCATCGGTGAAGCCTTACTACCTCTTTAAATGTCTATACAAATGTATAGACAAATAAGTGATTGAGCACAAGAGGAGATGTAAAGGTTTTGTGATCAGTTCGATATAATTATCGATCGGTGCGTGAAGTCAGCTTGTAACGGGTGCCGGGATGGTAGAGTAGTGCCGCACTGACCAACGTTTGTTGGCTCCATGTTCTTCGGTGCAGGAGCAAGCACGGTTCGTCGGCTTTCATCGCTAGCGCTTGGCGGACCGAATCCGAGGCGATGATCGCCTCTACCGTGTGTTCAATGGTATTCACAGGACATACCTGCGACAGGTACTCGTTGGGCGTGTGTTGACCAAAGTCTTGATGCAGATAATCCGGTGCAAGTGCCGGATTAACCCACCGTTGCTCTAGCTGCAGAGGGACATTATCGGCGTAGTGCACTATCTCGCTAAAAAAGACGTCCGTGCCAAGCATGACACCTAGGCGCATCGCGACATCTGCAGAGGCCGATATCCGTTTTAGGGTGCGAATATCACTGCGATAGGTTTGGCCTCGCGCCGTTACTTCATCAGCAATGTTGCGGATATCCATTAGCGGCGATTCTGCTTTGGGTTGCGTAACAAATGTGCCTAGTCGCGGTGTACGCTCAAGCCGGCCTTCGTTTACCAAATCGCGTACCGCTTTATTCACTGTCATGCGACTTACATTAAACTGCGCGCAGAGCTCATGCTCAGTAGGAATACGCGCGCCCACAGGCCACACTTGCTGCTCAATCTTATTTACGATGTAGTCTTTGATTTGCTGAAAGCGGGGCGCTTTGGCCATGCGTGATCCTTTCATTGTTTATTGTGTATACAAATGAGCATCGATGAAGTTTATAACAAAATCAAGTGACTGGCAGGCGCAAATGGGGTGATAAGGACGAAAAGAAAAGGGAATTAATTTAGGGGATGACTTGCATCACAAAAGCGGTATCTTCATAATCGACGCTTACTTATTCTGCGCGGTTATTCTCAAACCGTGAAATACATTCATGTGCCACTTGGTGTGTGGCACCACTGAGAAGGATTGTTATCAATGCCTGTAATTACCCTCCCTGACGGCAGTCAGCGTGCTTTTGACCACCCCGTTTCTACTTTTGATGTTGCCAGTGATATTGGCCCAGGCCTTGCCAAAGCGTGTATTGCCGGTCGTGTTGATGGCGTGCGTGTTGACGCGTGCGACCTTATTGAAACTGACGCACAGCTAGAAATCATTACCGCGAAAGATGAAGACGGTTTAGAAATTATCCGTCACTCATGTGCTCACTTGTTAGGTCACGCAATTAAGCAGCTTTTCCCAGAAACCAAAATGGCGATTGGTCCAACCATCGACAATGGTTTTTATTACGATATCGATCTTGAGCGGTCGTTAACTCAAGACGATCTCGATGCGATTGAAAAACGCATGAAAGAGCTGGCGAAAACCAAATATCAAGTCGTTAAGAAAAACGTCAGCTGGCAAGAAGCTCGCGATACGTTTGAAGCGCGCGGTGAGTCATACAAGATGGAAATCTTGGATGAGAATGTATCACGCGACGACCGTCCGGGCTTGTACCACCACGAAGAATACATTGATATGTGTCGTGGCCCACACGTGCCGAATATGAGCTTCTGTCAGAATTTCAAAATTTTGAACGTAGCGGGCGCGTACTGGCGTGGTAACAGCGACAACAAAATGCTGCAGCGTATTTACGGCACAGCATTTGCGGATAAAAAGCAACTTAAAGCACACCTAGTGCGTCTCGAAGAAGCCGCGAAGCGCGATCACCGTAAACTGGGTAAGCAACTTGACCTGTACCATATGCAGCAAGAAGCGCCCGGGATGGTATTCTGGCATCACAATGGCTGGACGATCTTCCGTGAGCTTGAGCAATTTATTCGCGACAAACTGACTGAGTATGATTATCAGGAAGTTAAAGGCCCATTAATTATGGACCGTATCTTGTGGGAGCGTTCTGGTCACTGGGACAAGTATGCTGACTACATGTTTACCACTAACTCTGAAAACCGTGAATATGCACTTAAGCCGATGAACTGCCCAGGTCACGTGCAGATCTTTAACCAAGGCTTGAAGTCATATCGCGATCTGCCATTGCGTATGGCGGAATTTGGTAGCTGCCACCGAAATGAGCCATCAGGTGCACTGCACGGTCTCATGCGTGTGCGTGGCTTTACCCAAGACGATGCCCACATCTTCTGTACGCCTGAGCAGGTTCAGCAAGAGGTAAGTGCGTGTATCGAAATGGTTTACGATACCTACAAAACATTTGGCTTTGAGAACATTGAAGTCAAACTGTCTACACGTCCTGAAATGCGTGTTGGCTCAGAAGAAATGTGGGATCGTGCCGAAGAGGCGTTAAACCAAGCACTGACTTCAATGGATATTCCATTTGAAGTTCAAGAAGGTGAGGGCGCGTTCTATGGTCCGAAAATTGAGTTTACTTTGCATGACTGCCTCGATCGCGCTTGGCAGTGTGGTACGGTGCAACTCGATTTTGCCTTACCAGAGCGTCTGAGTGCCACCTATGTTGGCGAAGATAACGAACGCCATACGCCAGTGATGATCCACCGCGCTATCTTGGGCTCATTGGAACGTTTCATCGGTATTCTTATCGAAGAATACGCAGGACACTTCCCTGCATGGCTCGCACCACAGCAAGCGGTTGTGATGAATATCACGGATAACCAAGCTGATTATGTGCAAGAGATTGCGAAAAAACTGCAAAAAGCTGGATTTAGAGCATCTGCGGACTTGAGAAACGAGAAGATTGGCTTTAAAATCCGCGAACACACTCTGAAGCGTGTTCCGTATATGCTGGTTTGTGGTGACCAAGAAATGGAAGCTGGTGAAATCGCAGTACGGACCCGTAAAGGTAAAGATTTGGGTAAATTCAAGATTGACGATTTCTTAGCTCAATTGAAGCAAGAAGTGCAAGATCGAACACTCAATATTGTGGAGGAATAAGGTATTAAAGGCGCAAGAAAAGCCCCGGCAAAGAAGAACGCTCATCGTCTAAACAACGAAATTCGTGGTGTCAAAGAAGTTCGATTGTCTGATGACAGCGGCGAACAACTCGGTATCGTACCCTTTGATGAAGCGCTTGCGAAAGCGGAAGCTGAAAGCTTAGATTTGGTCGAGATCAGTCCGAACGCTGAGCCGCCGGTTTGTCGTATTATGGATTACGGCAAATTCCTTTACGAGAAGAGTAAAGCTGCGAAAGAGCAGAAGAAAAAACAAAAGACTATTCAGGTTAAGGAAGTTAAATTCCGTCCTGGTACAGATGTAGGCGACTATCAGGTAAAACTACGCAACCTGGTTCGCTTCATTGAAGAGGGTAACAAGGTCAAGGTTACTATCCGATTCCGTGGTCGCGAAATGGCGCACCAAAGCATCGGTGTTGACGTGCTGAACCGCTTGAAAGAAGACACTGCTGAAATCGCTTCAGTAGAAAGCTTCCCTTCACGCATCGAAGGCCGTCAAATGATCATGGTTCTTGCCCCTAAGAAGAAGTAATTTTGGCTTCCAAGTAACGATCGGCTGCGCCGAAAGGTGCGGCCGTTTTGTTCGCCAAATTGCTATGTTATTAACACAATGCGGAGTTATTCATCATGTCTAAGATGAAATCCAACAAAGGTGCTGCTAAGCGTTTCAAGAAAACTGCTGGTGGCTTCAAGTACAAGCGCGCAACCAAACGTCACATCCTGACTAAGCGTACTACTAAGAACAAGCGTCAGCTGCGTCCAAACGCGATCCTACCAGCGTGCGAAACCGCGCAAGTAGCTCGCATGCTGCCATACGCATAAGTTTTTAGTTTTAGTTTATTTAGTTTAGGAGAGACACAATGGCTCGCGTAAAACGTGGTGTACAAGCTCGTGCACGTCACAAGAGTGTAATGAAGCAAGCGAAAGGCTACTATGGTGCGCGTTCACGCGTATACCGCGTAGCTTTTCAGGCGGTAACGAAAGCTGGTCAATATGCTTACCGTGACCGTCGCCAGAAGAAACGCCAATTCCGTCAACTGTGGATCGCACGTATCAACGCTGCGGCTCGCCAAAACGGTATGTCATACAGCCGTCTGATTAACGGTCTTAAAAAGGCATCTATCGAAATCGATCGTAAGATCCTTGCCGATATCGCGGTATATGACAAAGCAGCATTCTCTGTGCTGGTAGAAAAAGCGAAAGCTTCACTGTAATTTTTACAGTAAAGAATTGCTGAGAAAGGAGAGCTTCGGCTCTCCTTTTTTGTTACCTCTGCGTGTCTAGATAATTGAGCTTTGTGCGTATAAAAATGTGCTCTAGCACTTCCTTCCAATTCCTATCATCATGATATAGTGCTTAAAAAGTGAAACAAAGGACACACGATGAACCAATACGTCTTTTTTTGTCAGCCTAACAACTGTGACCAGTTTACTTACTTGATCAAGGAATTCCCCAGCTATCTTGCTGAAAAAGAAGCATTGTTAGAGCAGGGATTGATCATCGAAGGAGATGTGATTGTTGCTGATTGTGCGGAGACTGCGATTGAAAAATTCCGCCAGATTAATCTCAATGCAATCGAGGATTACATTCAACACGATCCTATCGTTGGCTTTACGACCTTTATCATGGAAATGTATCATTCGCTGCGTCGCCGGCTTGGAATGAAATCATGATTGTGGATATCTATCAGGTTGATGCCTTTAGCGCGTCATTGTTTCATGGAAACCCGGCAGGGGTGTGCATCTCGGCGTCCATGTTGGATGAAGCTACCATGTTGGCTATTGCCGAGGAAATGGCGGTATCTGAAACCGCATTTCTTGCCTTAGATACCATGTCCTTACGCTGGTTTACACCGACAGTAGAAGTCGCACTCTGCGGTCATGGCACACTCGCCATAGCACATGTTTTGGCTGAGCGTGGTGACGTCAAAATAGGTGACAATGTCACTTTTTATACGCAGTCTGGACCTCTTGAGGTGACGGTAAAACGCGAGGGGATAGCGATGGCATTTCCTGTTCCTGAGCTTGCAGAAGTAACGCCAACCCCATCGCGGCTAGAAGCTTTAGGTCTACATGGCTCTATTATCCGCGCGAGTTATTGCTTTGGTGAAAAAGAGCTATTGGTAATTGATTCTGAAGACGATGTAAAAGCGCTGTCTCCGGATTTTGCGGCGCTAAATACGCAGCCTGGACGTGGTGTGGTGGTGACTGCGGCAAGCTCTGATAACACGATCGATATTGTCTCTCGCTACTTCGCCCCTTGGGTGGGGGTGAACGAAGACCCAGTGACAGGATCCGCACATTGTGCGCTGGCAGCTTATTGGTCTCAAGCACTGAGTAAAAAGCAGCTTATCGGTTATCAAGCATCCGCACGCGGTGGGTATATCAAGATGACGCTTAGCGAAGACCATGTGTTGCTACAAGGCCAAGCAGTAACCGTATTTAGCGGAAAGCTGGATTTAAGTAAGAAGTAGTCATTTATTTTCCTCGCGGTATATTTTCAAGGTGCAGAATAAATTCCTCTGGCCCAATACTTTCATCATTAAAATACCGATAGATCTCACTGGTTGTTGCTTTTTGAACGATAGGGCTTACAGCCATTGAATCAACCGTGCTAGGGAGCAAGCGGCCGTTTTGTTCTGCTTGCTCCATATCATGATGAGCTTGGCGAGAGCACGGGTTGAACCGGCTTAGGTCGATATCTTTACGAGCGGGCAGTGCTCCTTTTACTTGATTAAAAGCAGTAAGAAATGCTTTGGATGATAAGGCGCGAGCGAGCGTATTAGCCGTTTTTCTATTACTGCGTGCGCTATTAAAGAGCGCGAAGCTGTCCATATTGTAGATAAACCCTGTGTGCTTGGCGGGGGCTTGATAGCAGCCGATTACTTCTGGAGCCGCTACATGTTTGGCCAATAGCTCTCCCAGTACCCAATCGCCAGAAAACTGAAATGCGTGTTTTCCTTCAATCAGCAACTGAGTCGCTTCATCCCAGCGTATGTGAGACATCGTTGGCTGGATGAGGCGGCTAATCTCTCGGAACAAACTTAAAATCTCAAATGTGGTTGCGCTCCGCAGTGTATGTTCATCCATATCCATAAATGCACGTCGATAATAATCCGCACCTCCGTAGCCAAAAGCAAGGTTTTCAAACAGTAAGGCGATTTGCCATTGATCATTGCCGATGGCTAGCGGTTGCACATTATGACGCTTTAAGGTTTTAAATGTATCGATTAGTGCTTCCCAGTTGTCAGGTGGCGATAGGCTGTATTGACGAAGCACGTCATGATTCACCCACATCCAATTTAATCGATGAATAGTCACTGGCGTTGCCACAAATCTCCCTTCAAATTGATTGACCGCGCGCGCAATAGGATAGAGCTGCGAGCGCCAATGCTCTTGATTGGCTAACTGTTCTAGATCGTAAAGAAAACCCAGCGCTGCCCATGACTGGATCGCGGGCCCCTCAAGCTGAGCGATGGTTGGCGGTGTGCCCGCAATTGCGCGAGCTTGCAAAATAGACATTGCCGTATCCCCACCGCCTCCTTGAATTGCCTGTTGTTCGACGTGAACGTTAGCCTCCTCAAGCGCCTGTTTAGCGATGTTGGCAGCGCGGACTTCGCCTGCTGATGTCCACCAATGCAGAAATTCAACAGATGCTACGGTGGACTGTGCTGCGTTAATGGGGAAAGCGATTGTGAATAAAAGGGTAAGCAAGTATTTTTTCATAGTTCACACGCCAACTGAATGGTGACAATAAGCCCTTTTTGAGGGTGATTTTGTACATAGAGATCACCGCCATGGCTGCGAGCAATACTGCGTGAAATGGTTAGACCGAGCCCTGAACCAGGGTGTGTCGTTGCATCAACGCGAAAATACGGCTCAAAGACTTTTTCTTGCCACTTTTTATCTAATCCTGGACCAAAGTCGCGAACCTGAATAACAACCTTGTCATGATCGTCGTAAAGACCAACCTCAGCGGAGCCACCATATTTAATCGCATTGTCGATGACGTTATAAAGACATCGTTTAATCGCGAGGGGCTTCCCTAGGAATCGGCTTTCAACCGGTAGAGAAAGCTGAACCTTATGTTTACTTCGGTTGTAGTACGCCGCGCATTGTTCAAGCGTGTCGACCAAATTAATCCATTCAACGTCCTCATGGATGTCAGTTTCACGAATACACTGCAAAGCACCTTTTAACAGCACATCAAATTCAGTTAACACGGTCTCAAATTTTTGCCGCTCTGCATCATCTTCCAACATTTCCGTGCGTAATTTCAGGCATGCTAATGGCGTCTTTAAATCGTGTGATATGGCCCCGAATAGCATTTCACGGTCGCGGATATAGGCGCGTATACGTCGCTGCATTTTATTAAACGCTCGCACAGCAGCACGTGTTTCTTTACTACCTTCTTCTTTTACTTCTTCGACATATAGCTGTCCGCTCATTAGCGTAGCGGCTTTAGCCAGTCGCCGAATTGGACGAATTTCTAATCGCAACAACCAGACCGTACAAAAGACAAGGAGTAACGAAGATATCCCCAAAAAGACCAGCTGTTTTTGGTCAATAAACTGTGGAGATAAGGTAGAGAAGGGGACAGGTAGTGTCGCCGCGAGATAAAACCATTCGCTTTGTGACATTTGAATCTGTACCACAACGATAGGTAAATCCAGATCGCCTAAGGCTAAACTGTAGTCGGCCCAGATAGCAGGCAATGCCTCAAGCTTAATACCTGAGTTAAACACTTTGAGATCTTGGCGTCGGCTTAAGGCAACATCAATGTCTTGTGCGTGGCGTACTGATTTAGACAATCGCGTTGATGCCTGCTCTAAAATCATGGCGGTACGCGCAGTTTGTGTGGGTAAGCCAACATCTAATTTGCGTTGGTTGATGGAAATAAAGAATCGTGTACCGCCCATTTCTCTAATTTGGTTCAAGATGAGGTAGCGATAACTGACGGGAAGCGCCTCAAAGTAATTGTAAGTATCGGCAACGTTACTGGTTAGGCTTTGTACCGTTTTCTGTAGGCTCTCTTGCTCCTTTTGCGCACTGGTTTGGAACCAAATTAACCCTGCGATCAATTGGGCGATAACAATCACGATCAATAAGGTCGCGCCAATACGAAAGCGAATGGAGGTGAACAACGATAGCGCAAGCGTACGCATCAATGCACCTCTGTTGCGATGACATCAGTGGCGAGCATGTAACCTTTATTTCTTACCGTTAGAATCAGCGAACGCTCGTCGTCGTGAAGGTGCTTACGTAATCGGCTGATTTGCACATCAATCCCGCGTTCAAATGGCTCTGCATCTCGCCCCCAAATGCAGCGAGCAATATCATCTCGACTCAAAAGCTGATTGGGTTTTTCTAGCATTAAGCTGATCAGGTTAAAATCGGCGCCAGACAATTGTTTACACTCACCGTGAGGGCTAACTAATTGACGCTTCAGCAGGTCACACGTCCATCCGGCGAAAGTGACTTTATGGCCGACACCGGATGATTGGGTCATACGTGTACGCCGCAATAAGGCTTTAATGCGTGCCAGTAGCTCACGTGGGCTAAAGGTTTTTGTCATGTAATCATCGGCGCCCACTTCAAGCCCTGCAACACGATCAGCTTCATCTGTCACGGCCGTGAGCATGATGATGGGGACGTTAGAGTGTTTGCGAATTTGGCTACATAGCGTTAGCCCATCATCGCCCGGCAGCATAATATCGAGAATGATGAGGTCCGGTGCGTGCGTTTGATAGTGCGCCCACATTTGCTCACCGTCACTGGCAGTAAGAACATGAAACTCAGCACGCCCTAGGTAATCGGTAAGTGCATCTCTAAGCGATTGATTGTCATCCACAACGAGGATGGTTTTCATCTTGCACGTTCCTGTGTTTTTCACCAATGCCTTGTGTATACCTCAATTAAAACGAGATCACTATTGGCGCAAGCTGATATTGCCACACCGGTAGGCCTTGGTATGTAACAGCCTGCTTACAAACTCATAGGTTTTTGTAACCTTAGGGGAGACGCTTTTCTTTATCGTGTGTATGTCTCTACATAAAAAAGGAACATCACATGTTTAGTCACGCGTTTGGATTACTACAACGGATAGGGCGCTCTTTGATGCTGCCTGTGGCCGTATTACCTGTTGCTGGTCTATTACTCGGTATCGGTTCTGCTAACTTCGCATGGATACCGGATAGTGTCTCTGAAATCATGGCCATGTCAGGCGATGCCGTATTTAGCAATTTGGCACTTATCTTTGCGATTGGTGTCGCTCTGGGCCTATCAGATAACGATGGCGCGGCTGCGCTGGCGGCAACGGTTGGCTTTGCCATTATGACCGCGACCTTAGGGGTTATGGCTAACATCCACGGCATTGAGCCTGCGATGATCATCGGGATCCCTAGCCTTAATACTGGGGTGTTCGGCGGGATTATGATCGGGGCTGTGGCAGCCTATTTGTTTAATCGCTTTCATAACATCCAACTTCCTGAGTACTTGGGCTTCTTTGCCGGAAAGCGCTTTGTCCCTATCGTTACGGGTATTGCTGCAATATTCCTCGGTATTGGGCTCAGCTATATCTGGCCTCCTATCGGCGGCGCAATCAAGAGTTTTTCGCACTGGGCGGCTTATCAAAGCCCAACCACCGCTTTTGGTATTTACGGGTTTGTTGAGCGCTCTTTGATCCCTTTTGGCTTGCACCACATTTGGAACGTGCCTTTCTTCTTTGAAGTGGGGGAATATGTCGACCCTGAAAGCGGCAAAGTGATCACCGGTGAAATTCAGCGCTACCTTGCCGGTGACCCTACTGCCGGCAATCTAGCCGGAGGCTATTTGTACTCGATGTGGGCGTTACCGGCGGTGGGATTAGCTATTTATCACTCAGCTCGCCCTGACAAACGCGCACTGGTTGGCGGGATTATGGCTTCGGCAGCGTTAACATCATGGCTGACGGGTATTACCGAACCGATGGAGTTTTCTTTCCTATTTGTCGCACCAGTGTTGTATGCCATGCATTGTGTCTTAACGGGGATCGGTTTTGCACTCGTCACAACGTTAGATATCCACCATAGTGTCACCTTCGCACATGGCGCAATTGACTTCCTGATCTATTACCCACTGTCGACTAATGCTTGGCTTTTCGCACTGATTGGCCCGCTCTGGGCGTTAATGTATTACAGCTTGTTTAGATTAACGATCAGTAAGCTTAATTTACTGACACCAGGCCGCGAAACAGCTGAAACCGAGGTGAGTCAACTTTCGGAAATCGGTTCAGAGCTGGCACATCAATTGGTCAGTGCGCTTGGAGGAAAGGAAAACATTAAAAATGTGGATGCCTGTATCACACGACTGCGAGTCAGCCTGAATGATATCCAGCATGCTGATATCGCCGCAATTAAGCAGCTCGGCGCCAAAGAGGTACTGGTTGTTGGTGGCAACCTTCAAGCCATATTTGGTACACAATCAGACAGTATTAAATCTGAAATAAAAGCGGTGCTTGTTGGGTAAGTGACCATTAAAAAAGAGGCCAAATGGCCTCTTTTTCAGTAGTGAAGTGGGTGTATTACGCCACTTGTACTTGTTGTTGTTCGATTTCTTCACTTGGTGTAGCACCAGATTCAGCACCGTGCATCCAACGAATTAGCGTGCCGGATAGCGCCAATAAGATCACACCGGAAATCGCTGCTGTTGCTGCAATACCACCGAAGATGGCCATGGCACCGTAATCGCCCACATGTGAGCCAATAATACCTGCTACATAGTTAGCGACTGCATTAAAGCCAAACCATGCACCCATCATTAGCGAGGCCAAACGTAGTGGTGCAAGCTTGGTGACTAGCGATAAGCCGATTGGAGAGAGACAAAGCTCGCCCATGGTATGGAAGAAGAACGCGCCCACCAGCCAGAACATAGAGGTTTTAACCGCCGTGTCGCCACCTTGTTCTAAAACGGCGCCAATCATGAACACAAATCCTAACGCGAGCATAAATAGCGCCATTGCGAACTTCACGGGTGAACTTGGCTCTTTACTGCCCAAGCGAACCCATAGTGATGCGACAATTGGGGCAAACACAATGATGAAGAATGGATTAAGCGATTGGAACCAAGCCGCAGGGATCTCAAAACTACCCACCATACGATCTGTGTATTGTTGGGTATAGATATTCATCAGTCCGCCTGCTTGCTCGAAGCCAGCCCAGAAAATGATCACGAACAAGCCCATCAATAAAATCACTTTGAGGCGATCGATTTCTTTTTTCGTCAGTGGGGCATTGGTGGTCGACTTATTGGCGTCTCGCGCTTGTTGTGCGGCGGGTACTTTACCGATTTCGCCCAGCCATGAGTTCGCCATGGTAAGCTGGATTGCCAAACTGATTAGCATGCCAACGCCTGCCGCGAAGAAACCGTATTGCCAACCGTAAGCACTTGTTACTGTACCAGAGACAAAACCGGCGAGCAGTGAACCAATATTGATCCCCATATAGAAGATGGTAAAGGCACCATCTCTACGGTGATCGCCTTCGTTATACAGGTCGCCAACCATGGTTGAAATATTGGGCTTTAACAGGCCACAACCAGTGATCAGTAAGGCGAGGCCAGCATATAAGGTATGCACGATATCCAAGCCATATTGGTGAGCGGGAAATGCAAGGGTGAATTGACCGATGGCCATTAAGGCACCACCGAACACCACCGCACGTCGCTGACCAATATAGTTGTCGGCAAACCATCCACCAATTAATGGCGTGATGTAGACCAAGCCTGTGTAGTAGCCATAAAGCTCAAGTGCATCTTTGGTTGACCAGCCTAAGCCACCGTTGATGGTTTGATCGGTCAAATAAAGGACGAGGATAGCGCGCATCGCGTAGTACGAAAAGCGCTCCCAAAGCTCAGTGCCAAAAAGCAAAAATAGCCCACGAGGGTGGCCGAGTATATTCTTTTGGTTTTCCATAACTATCTAATTATTCACTTAAAGTTTTTGTTGGGTCTGCATTTCATCATTTGGCGTGCAGTACGTCGCCAAGGGGGAAGGTTGTGGTTAGGTGAGCTCCTTAAGTGTAATTTGTAACAAAATATTTAAATCTAGAGTAATGGTTTTTTACCAAAATTAAAATCTATTAATCAATCTCTTTATGAGTCATTTGATTAACTTTCGAGCAGGTAAATGAAATATTGTGTTTTGATGGTTTCAAAAAAGGCTGCCACCATCATAGTTGGTGTAGCAGCCTCTTAAATCTTTGAGTGGGATCAAAAGAAGGGTGTTTATGTGATATGTGTCACTATGGCGAGTGCGTTTGGGGAGAAATTAGACAATGGCGCTACGTAGCCACAGTGCAATATCTTCGTACATAGTTTGGTGGCTCTGATCGGCATCAGCCCAGCTCATCACAAAGTGATAAAGCTTTTCGTGGTGATACGCTTGCCCCACCATTTGATTGGCCAGTAACTCTAACGGACCGGGCGTCAGGCTATCGGTAAACAGTTTACAGTCCACAATCTCACCGTGTTTGACGTCCAAGTGTAATTCAACGCCACCCCAATCAAATCGCTCGTCAAAGGTGTGCATAAATTGCGGACTTTGGCCAAAGTTCCATTCCCAACTGCATTGCTTCTCGTAGATAGCATCAAACCCTTCGACGTCGGGTTTTGCTTGGGGAGAAATGTATTCAATCTCAGTGTGCTGACCAAAGTGCGCGAAGAATGCTTGCTTGATGGCGTCACAGACCTTTTCGTGATCCACCGATGGCACAAACTCCGCAATGTTAGCGACGCGAGCGCGGACTGACGTGATGCCTTTGGCTTGCAGTTTTTTGGGGTCGGGGTTGAGGTAATCACCCAATCGAGATAGATCGGCGTTAATCAACAATGTGCCATGATGAAAACCACGATCTTTGGCTTCTTTATACGCAGAGCCAGAAATTTTACGTTGTCCTTCAGGGGTGTCCATAACCAAATCGTTGCGTCCACTGGCGGAGGCATTCACGCCAAGCGACTTGAGCGCATCAAGGACGATTTGCGTAGAAATGGATTTATCATAGCCGGGTTTGCCTGCCATGAAGGTGAAATTGGTATTGCCGAGATCATGAAACACTGCGCCACCGCCACTTTGACGACGCGCTAAGACTACCTTGTCCTCTTCCATCTTTCGCGTATTACATTCGCGCCAAGGATTCTGACCGCGTCCAATGACCACCGTATTGTCATTGCGCCACAAGAACAGCACATTTTGTTGGGCCGACATGGTGCGAAATATGGTGTCTTCCACGGCAAGATTGAACCAAGGGTGAGTGGACGTGGATACAAAAACGCGCAGCGGCAGAGAGTTAGGGTTCATGCAAGGCTCCAATCAGTCAAAAAGCTGGGCAGTAGAATAACAAACTCACTGAGGCGAGCGGGAACAAATAGCAATAAAAATCATCACCGAGCGTCGCTAAGACTGACAACTCTGCTTAAAGAGCAGACAAATTTACTTTTTCTCCGCAAATCAGTGTGGAAAAATCCAACAAAAGCGGTTTAGGGTTTGGCATTAGCCGTGGCATTAATTAGTATGTAAGGTCATTTTTATTACCCGTTCTCTCAGTTAATTGGCATGGTAGTGCAAATCGGCGCTCTGTCAGTTTGCTCAGACAATTGGTAAACCACGATTTCCAACTGGTATGCCACTTCTTTAATCTGGTTGGACAGCCCCACGGGTCGACGAGGAAACAATGCAACAATTAGAAGAAATTCTTGCTAGCGCAACAGCGGCGATCGCCAGTGCCGCATCCGTTGCTGCACTGGATGAGGTCCGGGTGAAATTCCTGGGTAAGAAAGGTGAGTTAACTGCGCAATTACAAGCTTTAGGTAAATTGCCTCCGGAAGAGCGTCGTGAAGCAGGTCAAACGATCAACCAAGCGAAGCAAACCGTACAACAAGCGATTGCTGAGCGTAAAAATGCACTTGAGCGCGCCGAGTTGGAAGCGAAGCTTGCGGCTGAAACCATTGATGTCAGCTTGCCGGGCCGTCGTATTGAAAACGGTGGTATTCACCCTGTAACGCGTACTATTGAGCGTATCGAACAGTTTTTTGGTGAGTTAGGCTTTTCTGTTGCCGCTGGCCCAGAAGTCGAAGACGGCTTCCATAACTTTGATGCGTTGAACATTGCTGCGGACCATCCGGCACGCACAGACCATGATACTTTCTTCTTCAACCCTGATCTGATGTTGCGAACCCATACCTCGGGTGTACAAATTCGTACTATGGAAGCGGGTAAGCCACCGTTCCGCATTATCGCGCCGGGCCGTGTTTATCGAAATGATTACGACCAAACCCATACCCCCATGTTCCACCAAGTGGAAGGTTTATTGGTTGATAAAGACATTAACTTCGCTGACCTGAAAGGCGTGTTAAATGACTTTTTGCGTAACTTCTTTGAAGAAGATTTAGAAGTGCGTTTCCGTCCGTCTTACTTCCCGTTTACTGAGCCGTCAGCAGAAGTGGATGTGCGCCGTAAAGGTGGCAAGTGGCTTGAGATTTTAGGCTGTGGCATGGTTCACCCGAATGTCCTACGCGCGGTAAACATCGACCCAGAAACGTACCAAGGTTTTGCCTTCGGTATCGGGGTAGAGCGCTTGACCATGTTGCGTTATGGCGTGAATGACCTTCGTGCGTTCTTCGAGAACGATCTGCGCTTTTTGAAACAATTTAAGTAATCAGTGGGGCAAGGTAATAATGAAATTCAGTGAATCTTGGCTGAGAGAGTGGGTGAGCCCAGCAAACGACACCGAGGCGCTTGCCCACCAAATCACGATGGCTGGCTTGGAAGTAGACGAAATCGCGCCAGTGGCCGGTGACTTTTCCGGCGTAGTGGTTGGCGAAGTGGTTGAGTGTGGTCAGCATCCGGATGCGGATAAACTGCGTGTCACCAAAATCAATGTTGGCGGTGATGAGCTACTTGATATTGTTTGTGGTGCACCAAACTGTCGCCAAGGCTTGAAAGTTGCAGTAGCGACCGTTGGTGCGGTCCTTCCTGGAAACTTTAAGATTAAAAAAGCGAAGCTGCGTGGTCAGCCATCTTTCGGGATGCTGTGCTCTTTTACCGAGCTGGGTATCGATGTGGAATCCGATGGCATTATTGAACTGCCGACCGATGCGCCAATTGGCACCGATATTCGCGAGTACTTGTCACTCAATGACGCTGCGATTGATGTTGATTTAACACCTAACCGCGCTGATTGCTTGAGCCTGCGTGGCCTCGCTCGCGAAGTGGGGGTTCTCAACCGCGCCGATGTTGTTGAGCCGACCATTACCCCAGTGGCACCTAGCATTGATGATAAAGTCGCGGTACGTATTGATGCGCCTCAGGCATGCCCACGTTACCTCGGCCGCGTCGTTCGCAATGTCAATGTTGGCGCACAAACACCGCTTTGGATGCAAGAAAAACTGCGTCGCAGCGGCATTCGTGCCATTGATCCTGTAGTCGATGTCACCAACTATGTGATGCTCGAACAAGGTCAGCCGATGCACGCGTTTGACCTCAGCAAAATTGAAGGCGGCATTGTCGTGCGTCTTGCTGAAGAAGGCGAAGCACTGACCTTGCTTGATGGCAACGAAGCGAAATTGAATGCCCAAACATTGGTGATTGCCGATGACCAAAAAGCCTTGGCGATGGCGGGAATTTTTGGTGGTCAAGACTCAGGTGTGACGTCGGAAACTCAAGACATCTTATTGGAGTCCGCATTCTTTGCACCTGAAGCCATTCGTGGTCGTGCACGTAACTATGGTTTGCATACTGACTCGTCACACCGCTTTGAGCGCGGCGTTGATCCAGCACTGCAAACTGCTGCGATGGAGCGTGCGACTGAACTATTGATCGCGATTTGTGGCGGAGAAGCCGGTGAAATTGTGGTGGGTGAGTCATCTGAGCATCTGCCTAAGCGTGACACTGTGACTTTGCGCCGCGAGAAACTCGATCGCCTGCTGGGCCATCATATCGACGATGCCACCGTTACCGACATTCTGATCCGTCTTGGCTGTGGCGTCACGCAGACGCAGGAAGGTTGGCAGGCGACAGCACCAAGCTGGCGTTTTGATATTGCTATTGAGCAAGACTTGATTGAGGAAGTGGGCCGTATCTATGGATACGACAACATTCCGACGCGCGCACCGAAAGCCGCACTGACTATGCGCGAGCATCAAGAAGCCGCGATGCCGCTAAAACGTGTACGCGATTTGTTGGTTGACCGTGGCTTCCACGAGGCAATTACCTACAGCTTTGTCGAGCCAAAACAGCAAGCGTTGATTGTGCCAGAGGTTGAGCCGCTGATCCTACCAAGCCCAATTTCTGCAGACATGTCAGCCATGCGTTTGAGCCTGCTTCCAGGGCTTTTGAATACAGTGGCGTACAACCAAAAACGTCAACAACCGCGCGTGCGTTTGTTTGAGTTTGGTTTACGTTTCACACCAGAAGGCGATATGACGGGTGCTGTTCGTCAAGAAAATATTCGTCAAGAGCGTATGCTCGCGGGTGTGATTGCTGGTCCTCGTAGTGAAGAGCACTGGGATATGGCAACGGCGACGGCGGATTTCTTTGATTTGAAAGGCGATCTTGAAGCCGTTCTTGAATTGAGCGGTAAGTTGTCTGACTTCCGTTTTGTCGCCGCCAAGCATCCAGCGATGCACCCGGGTCAAACCGCTGCGATTGAATTGGATGGCAAGGTCGTTGGCTATATGGGTACCTTACACCCGGAGCTTGAGCGTGAGTTTGGCTTAAATGGTCGTACCGTGGTGTTTGAGATTGAGTGGCAAGCCATTGACAGTCGCTTTATTCCGGAAGCCGCTGGCCTTTCTAAATTCCCAGCAAACCGCCGTGATATTGCGGTGATTGCCGACCAAGCACTCGCGTCTGGTGACGTAGTGGCTGCTTGCTTGGAAAGCGGTAATGCGTTGGTGAAAGGGGCGAAACTGTTTGACCTCTACACTGGCAAAGGGGTGGAAGAAGGCAAGAAAAGCTTGGCGATTGCCCTTACGCTTCAGTCTGATGAGCGCACGTTGGAAGAAGCCGATATTAGCGATGCCGTGTCTGGTGTTGTGGCCCATTTATCAGAAAAACTGGGCGTAACTTTGCGTGATTAATCCCACTCTGATTAGAAAAAAGCAGCGGAAACGCTGCTTTTTTTATGCCTAATTGATCTAACATCTATCCGTTTGAAAAGCTGAGTAAATTCACTAAATCTGTATAAAATCCACTCAGATATTGATAAATTTGCCTAAAATCAGTCACTAATGGATATATGCAAATAGCGTGACTAAAATACGCTTGGTAAGTGGCTGGTAACAAAGGTCAAATTTTTGGACACTGTTCTTGCTTTTGCAACTTAAAAAAGTTGGCGCAAATCAGCCAGTTGGCATACACTTGTTTTGAGTTGGTCCTCAAATATCCCTAAAATACAAGGGCTAAAGACGTGTGGACCACGTGTAGAATGGTGGTGTCGATACTGCGGTATTGCATATGTGTTCAACAATTCTTGAGGGAAAAACCTATGGCGCTCACTAAAGCCGATTTGGCTGAGAACCTGTTTGAAAATATCGGGATTAGCAAACGGGACGCCAAGGAGACAGTCGAAGCGTTTTTCGAAGAAGTTCGTAAAGCACTCGAAAGTGGCGAGCAGGTGAAATTATCGGGTTTTGGTAATTTTGACTTGCGAGACAAGAATGAACGTCCCGGTCGAAACCCTAAAACAGGGGAAGATATTCCAATCACTGCGCGACGCGTTGTGACGTTTCGACCTGGCCAAAAACTAAAAGCACGGGTTGAGAACGCCAAGGTAGAGAAATAAACGAGCGTTACTCGTGCCAGTGGTCACGATGCCACGGATAAAAAGCCGCGGACCGAAAGGTTGGCGGCTTTTTAATTTGTCTATACATGATCACACTGTGAAGGGAAAACGCTGGGTTTATCGGTTAAGTCGCTGTAACGTTTTGTTGTCTAGTTGTAATAAAAGGAAGCATTATGCTGACAGCACGCCCTGGTGCCTTTATTGATGCGGCATTGACCGCACCTCACGCCTTTACCCCAGACTCATGGCGAGTTGGCTCGCTGACCTTCAATCACAGTGCGCCCGGTATTATCTCAATCCAACCCGATGTGACCAACGTTTCCCGTTGTGTGGTGCTATCGTCGGGGATCCATGGAGACGAAACTGCACCGATTGAACTGATTGATCAGCTGCTCTCGGATATGCTCGCAGGGCAATTTACCCCAGACGTACCACTGTTACTGATCATTGGCCATGCTGAGGCGATTAAAGCACACACTCGTTTTATTGAAGATAACCTTAACCGTTTATTCGGAGGCTGGAATGAGGAAAAAAACGAAGAGCACTACCTTGCCAACCAGCTGCAAAAAGCGGTGAGCGATTTTTTCGCGGCTCAACCGGATAACATGACCCGTTGGCATCTTGATTTACACAGTGCCATTCGCGAGTCCTACCATTATATGTTTGGTGTGATCCCAACCACGCCGACCGAGAAAGACGTGCGCCCATTGGCCGCATTACTCAATGACGCCAAAATGGATGCCACTGTCCTGTCTCAATCACCCTCACCAACCTTTAGCTGGTATAGCGCCAATCACCATAATGCGCTGGCTGCAACCTTAGAAATGGGCCGTGTGGCGCCGTTGTTTGAAAATGATATGCGAGAGTACGAGCCACTTGATCGCACATTACGGGGCTTGTTAAAAGCCGCTACGTTGCCGACTGAATTAGCGCCGATGCGCTTTTATCGTGTGACCCGAACCTTGACCAAGCACACGGAGCAATTTGCACTCACGTTTCCTTCCACCGCCAAAAACTTCACACCGTTTGAAAAGGGCGCATTATTGGCGACCGACAAGGGGCAAGAGATTTATGCTGAACACGACGGTGAGGTGGTGATCTTCCCAAACGCGAATGTCCAAGTGGGTCATCGCGCCGGGTTACTGGCCACACCATTTGAAGCCGATGCGAGTCAGCCTCTCTATGTGTACGTACCCAAAAAAGCCACCGCGTAGCGCTTTTCAAGCCTCACGCCAGTCTGTAAAGTGCGTCACAGAATCAAAATAATGGATGACGCATGCGAGTGTCCGAACTTACTGCACGCCAACAAGCCAGATGGCGGCGTGCTTTATTAGCATTTAGTGGTGTGTTACTGGTCGTCGGCGTTTTTGCTCTGAGCGTTGGGGAGATCTGGATCGCTCCGTTTGGCAATCACTCAGTATTAGAGTCGCAGCTGCTGGTACAACTGCGTTTGCCGCGAGTGATGGCGGCCATACTCATTGGCGCGTCGCTTGCCATTGCAGGGGCGAGTTTACAGGTGTTACTCGGTAACCCGCTTGCCGAGCCCGGCGTGTTGGGGATCTCAGGCGGCGCCAGCGTCGCGGTCGTGTTGTTGCTTTTTTTCGCGCCAGCATGGGCATCTGGTGGCATGATGGCGGTTGCAGCTATGCTTGGTGCTAGCCTCTTTACACTGATATTGGTGTTGCTTGCTCGGCGTGCCTTAGCGACGTCACGCATCTTGTTAGTGGGCGTAGCCTTGAGCATCCTTGCTGGGGCGGTGGTGACCTTAGCCTTTTATTTCAGCTCCGATTTTAACCTTCGCCAATTGATGTATTGGCTGATGGGTTCGTTGTCCGGTATGCGCTTAAGCCATATCGCGTGGTTGGCGCTGACTGCACCGTGTATCGCGATATTGTGTCATTTTGGCCAGCAATTGGATCAACTCATGCTTGGTGATGTACAAGCGCAACAATTGGGGCTAGATACTCATCGATTGCGTTGGCAATTGATTGTGCTGATCAGCATCTTGGTCGGGTTATCGGTAGCTGCAGCTGGCGTGATTGGCTTTATTGGCCTTGTGGTGCCCCACTACTTGCGTTTGTGGTTTGGCAGTCGGAATCGCTACTTGTTGCCTTTGTCGGCGTTAGCTGGGGCGATTTTACTGGTCAGTGCCGATACGCTGGGTCGATTACTGCTTGATGCGGCAGAGCTCCCCGTCGGGGTGGTGACCAGCGTGATTGGTGCGCCTTTATTCATTTGGATGCTGGTCAAGGCGGTGTAATGTTAACAGCACATCAATTAAGTCTATCGCCGCGTCTATTGCCTCTGTCTATCCGCTTTCAGCCAGGGCAAGTTACGCATTTGATTGGCCCTAACGGCAGTGGCAAAAGCACCTTATTGCATTTGCTGTCAGGGCTTGGTACGCCTGAACATGGCCAGGTGAGCATCCAGGATACCGCTATCGCCGGCCTACGCCGCCAAGATCTCGCGCATCTTCGTGGTTACTTAATCCAACAGCAAAAGCCTGCTTTCGTAATGGCGGTGTATGAATACCTCAATCTGGTCATCGACAGTCTACAGCTTGGCCAAGCGTCTACACGTGATGCGGTGGTAAGACGTGTATGCCAATCGCTGTCGATTGATGACAAGCTTCATCGTCGTGTTGACAGTTTGTCAGGAGGCGAATGGCAACGGGTTAGGCTGGCCGGGGTATTATTGCAAGTTGACAGGCAATTAAACCCACAAGCTTCTGTGTTATTGCTTGATGAGCCAGCGACGGGGCTGGATGTTGCTCAGCAAGAAGCGATTTACGCAGAAATTACTCACGCCGCTAAGCAGGGACTGTGCGTCGTCATGGCAAACCATGACCTAAACCGCAGCCTAACGCATGCAGATAACGTGGTTTTGCTCAACCAAGGCCGGATGGTGGCGAGTGGTGCACCCCGTGATGTACTCTCGGACACCCGCTTGTCCGACGTATTTGCGACCCCTTTAGTGCAGGTCAGTACCGCATATGGCCCGGTGATTGTGCGAGTTGGCGAGCAAGCCGATCTTAATCCGCCTCGATGACGTTCAGCTTGGCCCTGATAAATTCCGCGTGATCTACATAAAGCAGCTCGGCGGTTTTACGGATCACCGCTTCTTCGAGCGGGTCGATATTTTCATCGGCATACGCCACTGACCACATGGCTTCAATCAGTTCAATCCGTGCTTGTGGGTCTAAATCACGCAGCTTATCCGTGTATTCGTATAGCGACGTTGCTTGTTTACTGTGAGCTTGTGCCTCGGCCAACAGTGTATCTGCTTGCGATGGCTCGAGGTTCAGTAATTGGCAAATGCGATCGCGCTTAGTCACAAACTCCCGCTCATCAATGTCGTGGTCGGCCATCGCCACCTCACTCAGTAAGCCTGCCATCGCTTGATGCAGCGATAGCCCAGCGTCACTGTGTTGCGTCGCATCAGCGGCGAGGGCGGATTCAAGTTTTTTAAAAAGCTGTTTTAGCATGGCTGTTCTCCCAAACTGCGGAGTTTATTGGCCGTCTTTACACATTGAATACGTAGTGAACGGGCAATACGTTTACTTTAGCAACACCGTATTGGCGGTTTGTGCGTCGATGGCGCGGCTTTGTTTCTTTTTACTTTGTGATAGGATGCGTCTCCAATCAACCTTATTTATCGGCTGTGACACTGATAAACGCCTTAAAAGATTAAGCAGTAAGCAGGAATCGCCTTGAGTTCACGTCATCACAACACGTCAGAGACACTGTTTGCAGCGTTAAACGATTGTATGCTGCAAGACCGTTTTCGTTTTAAAAAGCGCATCCATGGCGCACAAAAAATCAAAAAAGACGACGCCAAACAGGCGGTGTACGATCAAATTGCCGCTGAAATGGCGCAGAGTATGCAGCGCCTGCTCGCCCGTCGTGCCAATACACCTGCTGTTCGCTATCCGGAAGCATTGCCAGTCAGTCAGAAGAAAGATGACATTGCCGAAGCAATCGCGAATAACCAAGTAGTGATCATTGCGGGGGAAACGGGCTCAGGCAAAACCACTCAGTTGCCCAAAATTTGTATGGAGCTTGGGCTAGGCGTCGCCGGTACCATAGGTCACACTCAGCCACGTCGCTTGGCTGCACGCTCGGTCGCCTCACGGATTGCTGAAGAGCTTGACGTCGAGTTAGGCAGTAGCGTCGGCTATAAAGTACGTTTTAATGACAAAGTCTCAGAGGCGACGCAAGTCAAACTGATGACGGACGGGATCTTGCTAGCCGAAATCCAGCACGATCGGTATCTGAATCAGTACGACTGCATCATTATCGATGAAGCGCACGAGCGCAGCCTAAACATCGATTTTATTCTCGGCTATTTGCGCGAGTTATTGCCCAAGCGCCCTGATCTCAAAGTTATCATTACCTCGGCAACTATCGATCCTGAGCGCTTTTCTAAGCACTTTAATAACGCGCCTATGATAGAGGTGTCTGGCCGTACTTACCCGGTGGAAGTGCGCTACCGCCCATTGGTGGAAGAGGACGATAGCGATCGTGACCAGCTGGAAGCGATCAGCGATGCGGTCGATGAGCTGTGCCTTGAAGGGCCGGGTGATATACTGATCTTTATGAACGGTGAGCGTGAAATTCGCGACACCGCCGATCATCTTCAGCGTCGTCAACTGCGCGATACCGAGATTTTACCCTTGTACGCAAGGCTTTCTGCTGGCGAGCAAAATCGTGTATTCCAACCTCACTCTGGGCGTCGGATTGTGCTGGCCACCAACGTCGCCGAGACCTCGCTAACCGTGCCGGGCATTAAGTATGTGATTGATCCCGGCACGGCACGGATTTCTCGCTATAGCTACCGGACTAAGGTGCAGCGACTGCCGATTGAGCCGATTTCACAGGCCAGTGCTAATCAGCGTAAAGGGCGCTGTGGCCGTGTGTCGGAAGGCATTTGTGTGCGTTTGTATAGCGAAGAGGACTTTTTAGGCCGTCCTGAATTTACCGATCCAGAAATTCTGCGGACAAATCTGGCCTCAGTGATCCTGCAAATGACGGCAATAGGGCTCGGTGATATTCAAGCCTTCCCGTTCGTTCAGCCGCCTGACAGCCGTCATATCAAAGATGGTGTCCGTTTGCTCGAAGAGCTGGGGGCGATCAAGCGGGGCCAAGCCACCGATAAACGTAAGCTGACCGCGATTGGTAAAACCTTGGCCAAACTGCCGATTGACCCGCGTTTGGCACGCATGGTGATTGAGGCGCCTAAGCATGGTGCCTTAAATGAGGTGATGGTGATTGCCGCGGCCTTGGCAATCCAAGACCCGCGTGAGCGTCCAGCGGATAAGCAGCAACAAGCGGATGAAAAGCACCGTCGTTTTGCCGATAAAGAATCGGACTTTTTGGCCTATGTAAACCTTTGGGATTACGTTAAAGAGCAGCAAAAAGCGCTGTCGAATAACCAGTTCCGTAAACAGTGCAAAAAAGACTATCTCAATTACCTGCGCGTGCGAGAGTGGCAAGACGTTCACTATCAGATCAGCCAAGTGATGAAAGAGCAGAATGCGCAATTCAACCAAGAACCTGCCAGTTATCAGGCCATTCACATGGCACTGCTCGCTGGGCTATTAAGTCACATCGGCCTGAAAGACCAAGAAAAGAACGAATACCAAGGCGCACGGAATGCACGGTTCCATATTTTCCCGGGTTCTGGGCTTTTCAAAAAGCAGCCTAAATGGGTGATGGTTGCCGAACTGGTTGAAACCTCGAAACTCTGGGGGCGAATTGTTGCGCGTATCCAACCCGAATGGGTAGAGCCACTGGCGCAGCATTTGATTAAGCGCAGCTACAGTGAACCACATTGGTCACGCAAGCAAGCCGCTGTAATGGCTAGCGAGAAGGTCACGCTATACG
The DNA here is from genome assembly GCF_001996125.1 of Salinivibrio sp. PR932. Classification (NCBI taxonomy): domain Bacteria; kingdom Pseudomonadati; phylum Pseudomonadota; class Gammaproteobacteria; order Vibrionales; family Vibrionaceae; genus Salinivibrio; species Salinivibrio sp. PR932. The sequence continues at coordinate 139,574 of NZ_MUFM01000007.1, forward strand.
GGATCCCAATTGTCGCCAGCCGTAAAGTCAATTATGGCGCCATCGACCCGGTGCTTAGCCGTGAGCTGTTTATTCGTTCGGCATTGGTTGAAGGGGATTGGCAAACCAAACATGCCTTTTTCCGCCAAAACCAAAAGCTGTTGGCGGAAGTGGAGGAGCTTGAGCTGAAATCTCGCCGGCGCGATATTTTGGCAGACGACGATACCTTGTTCGACTTTTACGATCAGCGCCTCGATCATAGTGTGGTCAGCGGGCGTCACTTTGATACCTGGTGGAAAAAGGCACGTGAAGACAATCCCGACCTGCTCAACTTCGAAAAAGCCATGCTACTGCAAGGCGACGCCAGTCATGTCACCGAACTGGATTACCCTAATTTTTGGTATCAGGGCAACCTAAAACTCAAGCTGAGCTACCAATTTGAACCCGGCCAAGACCATGATGGGGTGACGGTGCATATCCCACTGCCGATCCTTAATCAGGTGTCAGAAGAAGGATTTGACTGGCACGTCCCCGGGCTACGTCACGAGCTGATTGTCGCGCTGATTAAATCGCTACCCAAGCCGTTACGACGTAACTTTGTACCTGCGCCAAATTATGCGGATGCGGTCTTACAACGCGTGACGCCCATGGAAGTGCCTTTGCTCGATAGCATGGAAAAAGCCTTAAAGCAGATGTCCGGTGTCACCATTGAGCGCGACAGCTGGAATTTGGCGCAACTGCCAGAGCATCTGCGCATTCAGTTCCGCGTTGTGGATGATAAAAATCGCACCTTGGCTGAAAGCGAAGATCTTCATGCACTGAAACTGTCACTGAAAGATGAGGTGCAAGCGACGTTATCGGACGTGGCAGATGATGACATTGAGCAGCAAGGACTCACCCAATGGACATTTGGGGAACTGCCGAAACGCTACCAGCAAAAGCGCAGCGGGTTTGAAGTTAAAGCGTATCCTGCTTTAGTTGATGAAAAAGACAGTGTCGCGATCCGCCTTTTCGAAACGGAAGATCAACAACATAAAGCCATGCAAGCGGGGCAGCGTCGATTGGTCTTGCTCAATGTGCCATCGCCGATAAAATACCTGCACACCCATTTGCCCAACAAGTCGAAACTCGGTCTGTATTTTAACCCTTATGGCCGTGTTTTGGATTTGATTGATGACTGTATCGCCTGTGGTGTGGATAAGCTCATTGAGCAACACGGCGGGTTAACCTGGGAAGCGCAAGCATTTGAAGCCCTTAAAGAGACGGTGCGTGCGGAGCTAGGCGATACCGTGGTAGATATTGCTCAACAGATCGAACAGATTTTAACCCATGCCTTTAGCATCAATAAAAAGCTGAAAGGCAAAGTGGATCTTTCGATGGCGTTTGCGATGTCGGATATCAAAGCTCAGCTAGAAGGGCTGATTTACAAGGGCTTTGCTACCGAATCAGGCTGGCAGCGGCTGCCCGATATTTTACGCTATATGAAAGCGATAGAGCGTCGGTTAGAGAAGCTGCCGATTGATCCAGCGCGAGATCGCAGTCATATGCTCAAGATTGAATCTGTGATGAATGACTACAAGGCGTTGCTGAATAAGTTACCGAAAGGCAAAACTCTCCCTGATGAGGTAAAAGCCATACGCTGGATGATTGAAGAGCTTCGAGTGAGTTACTTCGCGCAGCAACTGGGTACGCCTTATCCGATTTCAGACAAGCGGATTAAAAACGCCATTGCGGCGATTTAAACGCGGCAAGGTCGTGCCGCCGTGTGACGTCAGTGAATGGATAAATCGTGAACGATAATTAATTTATATAAATATCAATAGTTAATAGAAACCGTGTCAAATGGCACGGTTTTTGTTTTTGCCAATACGGACAACAAACGGCTCGGTCGTTCGTGTTGCAGTGGCAAAGTAAGGAGCAGAAAAATGAAACAAGCAGGTGTGGCCCCTTGGTATCGGGTAGTTTTTTATGTGTTAGCGCTCAGCATGCCAACCACAGTATGGGCCAGTTTTAAAGATGAGGTCAGTGGTTTATATCAGTCTCTCAACCTCGCTGGTGAGGTGTCGTATCAGGCCTTTTCTGATGCGTATCGCCATTTTAAGCATAACCAAAGTAGCAAGCCGGTGATGACGCTGATTGATTATGGCAAACCGTCGTCAGAAAAGCGGTTTTGGGTGATTAATGTGAAAAAACGCCAAGTGCTATTTCGCTCTTATGTCTCTCATGGCAAGAATAGTGGCGCCCTTTACGCAAAGCGTTTCTCGAATCAGATTAATTCCTTGCAAACATCATTAGGGGTTTATCGTGCGGCTGAAACCTATCATGGTAAACATGGCTACTCACTGCGTTTAGATGGGCTTTCGAAGGGCTTAAACGATAATGCGCGCGCAAGAGCGATTGTGATCCACGGTGCTGATTATGCTCACCCTAAGGTGATTAAACAAAGCGGCCAATTAGGCAGAAGCTGGGGCTGCCCGGCGTTACCTAGCTACCTATCCGCGCGCGTGATTGATGCTATCAAAAATGGCACCTTTATCTATGCGTTTGCCAGCCAAGCTTAATGGTTCTTGATTGCGCAGCAGACGAGGTTTCACGAGTCATTTCACGGTGGGCGATGTAACACCTGCACATTGTTCACCGTGAACGCAAATTCTCTACCAACAAAAAATAAAGGCATGTTGAGACGCCTTTTATCGCGCTAGCGTATGCTCCTTAACCACTAAGGAGGAATGCATGGCACGCCTAAATCCTGTTACTTTATGCTTACTCTCCGCGTTTACCCTGTTTCCTAGCAGTGATGGGGATGCAGCACCGTCCGCGCCAGCGTTGATGCATGGTGTTGACGGGCAGATTGCCGAACATGACTATCGTGGCTATTGGGCCAGTGAAAAACTGGATGGGATCCGCGCCTATTGGACGGGCACGCAATTCTTAACTCGACAAGGAAACCCCATTCACGCACCGGATGCATTGATTCGAACGCTGCCAACGACGCCTTTAGATGGTGAGTTATGGGCCGGAAGAGGCGAGTTTCAAACCGTGTTGCGTACCGTGTTGGACGATAAACCAGACCCTGACGCGTGGCAGAAAGTTCGTTTTTATGCGTTTGATTTACCGGATCAACCTGGCCCGTTTTCTGCTCGCTATGCAGCACTGAAAAAGATAGTCGCCAACAGCGCATCGCCATTCTTAGCCTTGGTAAAGCAAAAGCCAGTGACTGACAATGACACGCTCCAAGCCCAGCTTATTGCCATCAATGAATCGGGGGGTGAAGGTTTGATGCTGCATCATCCCGATAGCCTGTACTTAGGACACCGCGTAGAGAGTTTGGTTAAGCTAAAAACCTACCAAGAGAAAGATGCCACCGTTATTGGTATGACGCCCGGAAAAGGTCGGTTACAAGGCTTGATGGGGTCCTTAGTGGTACGTCTTGCCGATGGTACTGAGTTTCGTGTGGGATCAGGCTTTAGCGATGCACAGCGGGCTGAACCACCTGAAATCGGCAGTACTATTTTGGTTAGGCACAATGGTGTGACGGAAAAGGGCATCCCACGCTTTGCGCGTTTTATTCGCGAGAAACCCATGCTTTAAAAAGAACCCGCCTAACGGTTGGCGGGTTTGCAGGTCGGTTTAGTGCTCATGCGTGGCGGGTGACGTGTCCTGACTTGCTCGATGACGAAGCTGGTGATCTAGGCACTGACAGTCTGCACTGTATTTTTTCTTACTGGTTTTTCCGATTCCCGGGTTAAAACTATTGGTTGGGTCGAGCTGATGGTAGAAATGGGCTAAATCGGGCTCGGCGGCATAGAGATGCCCGACATTGTGCTCGGCAGGGTATTTCGCGCCACGCTCGTTGAGCTGGGCGAGCATTTTTTCCTTAATCGCATGAACATCGGCACCTTTTTTCACAATGTAGTCTTGGTGAAAGACGTGACAGAAAAAGTGTCCGTAATAGAGCTTGGTGACCAACTGTGACTCAATGGTATCAGGCAGTTGCTCGACCCAATGTTTTTCATTGCGCTTCAATGCAATATCAAGCGCGAGAATATCTTCCACATCATTGCTGTGCATGGTGTGATAGCGAATCGCTGCGCCGGCAGCAGCAAAGCGGTGAAGCATGGCTTTTTTGGCTTCCTCTTCGGTACAGACAAAAAAGTCGCTGTCATCATGGTCGGCAAAAAACTGCGTCAAGAATTGCGAGCTTTCCTCAATACCTTCGTCTGATGCTTTAAAAATCAAATGATGCTCAAAGCGGTCACGGAACGCGAGCATACGAGAAGGCAAATGCTGCGGAAAAAGCTGGCTAACGTACTGCATGACTTTATCCGGCAGTGAATTGGGCAGCAAGGGCACTTTATCCAGCCACGCGGTAATTTGGGCTTTTAAGGCAAACATTTTAGGAATGCTGTCCGTCCCTAGTCGGCCAATGGCTAAAAACACGTCTTTGCCATATCGTTCAGCAATATTAAAGGCCTCGCGATGCATGTATTCTGCCACTTCGGGAAGATGTGACAGTTCGCTGAGCACACGACGACGTAACTGGTACAAAACATCAGGATTGTTGGTGCCGATATAGAACACCTTTTCACGCTCTGGAATGGGATAGGTATCTAGTCTGACCGCAAACACTGCCAGTTTTCCTGCACAGCCACTCACTTCATGAAGACGGTGTTTATCGGCGTTATACCGTGCAGGGCTATCTGCGTCGACATCACGGAGGATTTGCTCGTAATCATGCGCGGAGGCTTTGCGCGTATCCGTGGTAATGTCTTCAGGACGATAATCGCCGCGTTCGACACGGGCGAGAATGGTTTCCGGATCGTCGCCAAGCGCAATCCCTAAATGATTGACCAAGACTAGCTCACCGGCTTCGTTTAACTGCGCAAAGAGCGAATATTCTGTATAGGCAGGGCCACGTTTAACCAACGCGCCACCAGAATTATTGGCCACACCACCGACAATCGATGCGCCAATACACGACGAGCCAATCACAGAGTGCGGGGCTCGGTTAAGAGGCCGTAAGGTTTGCTCTAAGTGATGAAGTGTGGTCCCCGGAAAGCTGATCACTTGCTTGCCCTGATCAAGCAGCTGTAAGCCGTCTAATCGTGTGGTATTGATTATCACCACATCGCGGTCATAGTCATCGCCCTTCGGCGTCGATCCTTCGGTTAAGCCCGTATTCGCGGCTTGCATAATGATCACCACGTCGGCGTCAACACAGGCTTGCAAGACACGCCATTGCATTACTAATGAAGTTGGGAAAATAACCGCCAGCGCACTGCCTCCTCCTGAGCGAAACCCAGTGCGATAGTGCTGGGTATGACTTGCATCCGTCAGTAGGTTCTTGTGACCGACAATATCCGTCAGCGTTTGTATAAATGCTTGTTGTTGTGATGAGGACAAACGTGATGGGGTGTTCATAAGCGTTCCTTTCCTTCCATATATTCAAAAAGGCTGAGGGTCAGCCTGGCTGGCCCGCTTGAGTTAGGTCAATCAGGCCGAGTTCTGCGCTCGGCCTATCATGGTCAGATTACGCCGCCATCAGGATGTCAGCAACTTGAATCACATGTATCGCGATGATGCCAATTACCCCAGCGGCAATCAGGTAGTAAATCGTAGGTAACACAGTTTTACGTAAGGTCGCGCCTTCGCGCCCCAATAAGCCCACAGTGGCGGAGGCGGCTACGACGTTGTGAATGGCAATCATATTACCTGCTGCCGCACCGACGGCCTGAAGTGCCAGCACGGTGACGGTTGATGCCCCCAGTGTTTGTGCGACTTCAAATTGAAACTGACTAAACATCATATTCGAGACGGTATTTGAGCCGGCAATAAAGGCCCCTAATGCACCAATGGTGGCGCTGAGAGCAGGGAAACCATCACCAACCAGCTGCGCAGCAAAACGCGCGGTCATCACTGGCATACTGACCAAATCGGCGGTATTCACACCTGAGTTGATAAATATACGCACCATAGGAATGGTAAACACCAACACAAAGCCTGCGCCGATGAGTGTTTTACTGGACTCGTTCGCCGCTTTGAATAGAGGCTGGAGGCGTTTGCTGTGAAGTAAAGTGGCAACTAAGGCGACGAATGCGAGGATTCCACCAGGGAGGTACAAAGGTTGAATCGCCGCGTTAATGCCGGTTTCTCCCAATAGGGCGTTAAAACTTAGGCTCACATCCGTTAGCAGTGATTTTACTGTTGGACTGACGCGGCTGATCACCAAACACAGTGCCAAGAGTAAATAAGGCGCCCAAGCCATGGCCATGTTCATGGGCTTTTCTTGAACCTTAAGATCCATTTTAAGCGAGCCTAACCATTGACTTGGCCACGTAGAGGCATCATCAAAGTCCCAGTGCTTTTTGGGAACAAGAAAGTTTTTCCGTGCCGCAGTGGTGACTAGGACAATACCCACTAATCCACCAAGTAGAGAGGGGAATTCAGGACCGAGTAACCACCCGGTCAAGGCATAAGGAATGGTAAAGGCTAACCCCGCAAAAATGGCGAATGGCGCCACGGCCAACCCTTCGCGCCAGCTTTTGTTTTTGCCGAAAAAGCGGGTCAACATCATGGCCATCAAAAGTGGCATTAGGGTGCCAATCATGGCATGGATGAGTGCGACTTGGGTGGTGATAGCTTGTAAATAGCTGGCCCAGTCACTGCCGTTAGTCAGTAATGTTTGCCCAATAGTGTGGCTATCAAGCCCTTTATTGACGCCGACAATGATAGGGGTTCCCACTGCTCCGAAAGAGACGGGGGTGGATTGGATCATCATACCAATCACAACGGCGGCCAGCGCAGGAAAGCCGATCGCAACCAACAAAGGGGCAGCGATTGCCGCGGGGGTCCCAAATCCTGACGCGCCTTCAATGAAAGAGCCAAAACACCAAGCGATAATAATGGCTTGAATACGCCGGTCATCTGAAATATTGGTGAAACCATTACGGATCACGGTAATCGCACCGGTGTGTTTCAATGTATTGAGCAGCAAAATCGCGCCAAAGACAATCCAGAGGACAGCGGCTGTAATGATTAGTCCTTGTAAAATCGAGGCTGAGACGCGAGTAAGGCTCATTTGCCACTGGAATAGTGCGATTAACACTGTCATGATAAATGCCACTGGCATCGCCTTTTTGGCGGGCCAATTTAATCCCACCAGCAAAATGGCAGCAACCACGATGGGTGAAAACGCAACAAGGGCGTAGAGGGTATCAGTCATAGTCTGTCCTTTTAGACGTCTCTTCCGTTAGTTCACGTAAAAGCAAGGCACGCCATCGTATTTTTATGCTGTCGCATCTGTTATTTTTTTGCTGACATCGTGATGACGTGATGTTAACTGGGTGTGACATTACTCGTTTACATTTTCTTGATATATGGAAATAATGAAAATGATTACTTCCATAATTGACATAATATGCCGAAAACAGACGATCTCGTACTTTTTGCTCAAGTCGCTGAATATGGTTCCTTCAGCAAAGTTGCCGAAATAAATTCCCTTACAAATTCAGTCGTTAGTAAACGGATTAAGAAGCTGGAGGAGAGTCTAGGCGTTCAGTTGTTGTATCGAACAACCCGAAAGCTGACACTGACGGATGCGGGGCGGACACTCTATCAAGGCGCAAAAACTGTGAAGCAAGCCGCTGATGAAGCCTTTGATGCAGTCTCGGGCTTTGGTGAGGCGATCAGTGGCCATATCAAAATCTCGGTACCAACGATTTCTGGTGAGTTACTGTTAGCGGAGGCAGTCGCGGAATTTTGTAGCCAATACCCGGGGCTTACCATTGATATGTCGTTAGAAAACCGCTTTGTTGATTTGATTGATGAAGGGTTTGATTTGGTAATCCGTACCGGTTATCTCGAGGACTCCAGTTTGATTGCCCGGCATATTCTTGACTCTCAATGGGTGGTTTGTGCCGCACCGGGCTACATTGCACGTCATGGTCGTCCGCAGCAACCTCATGATCTGAAAGCCCATAACTGTTTGCAATATGCCTATCAAACCACAGGGGCAAGTGATTGGGAATTTAAAGGTGAGGGCAAAAACCAAATGATTAAAGTGTCGGGGAATATATCGACGGATAACCCCATTGCATTGAGGAAAGGCGCGCTTGGGGGACACGGTATTGCGTATGTCCCGCGTTGTTTGGTTTATCAGGATATTACTCGGGGCGACTTGATTGATTTATTTCCCGATCAGGTGGGCAAGCGATTGGGGATTTATGCCGTGTACCCGTTTACCCGTCAGCCACCAAAGAAGATCCGCTTACTCATTGAGCACATTCGGCAAAAGTATTTAGATATTCGCCATTGTTTCTAGCAAGATGATGCATAAACAGATACCGAGTTTATTTGGCTGCAATGGCAACGTTCGGTGACAACCAAAAAGCGCCATGCTGGATGGCGATGACGCTTGTATTCTATGTACAGTCAGATTTAACTATTTCAGCATCTTCGCCATTTCACGGCCTTTGCCGATCACATCATCAACGGCGGCGACCACGGTTTTAGGAAAGCCGAGCATATTGTATTCGAGCTGCTGATTAAGCCACTCGAGCTTGGAGTCGGTAGTGACAAACTCCTGCCATGATTCGTCGACTTTCCCCGCCAGTCGTAAGATACCGGCCAGTGGCGAGAATTGTTCTTGATGGACGGGCGTAAATTGATAGCGAATTGCATCGCAAAGCCGATCAGGAAAATTCCACCTACGTGCTAACTCACCGCCTAACTCTGCACTGGTGACACCTAAAATGAGTTCCTGCGCTTCTTGCTTGGGTTTACCCGCTTCTATATGTAGGTTAATCCTATCAAGCTGTTCATAAGCGGTTGTCATGATCAGCAATTCGCCCAAGTTATGAAGCATCCCCGCAGTAAACGCCTCATTCGGATCCATTTTTAATGAGCCCGCGAGCGCTTTGCTGATGGTCGCTACTTCAAAGGTGTGCTGCCAAAATGCGTCGATATCCAATTCGCTATCGACGTCAAACGCACTCATTAATGCACTTGAAACGACGAGGGTGCGTACGGGGCCAAGCCCAAGCCGAATGACAGCCTCATTGACAGAACCAATGTTCCGGGCTCGTCCAAAATAGGCGGAATTTGATAAGCGGAGTACTCGGGCTGAAATCACTTGATCGTATGAAATTTTGTCCGCAATTTGATTGAGATCGGCACTATCACTGTTTACCAAATCAATCAGTTCTTGCACGATTTTGGGGATTTTCGGTAATTTATCGATACGCTCAACTAAGCTACTGGATTGCATAATAACTTCCCTATAAAAACGCCCTCATCTAACTATAGATCAGGGCGAAACGTGGGTGCGGATAAAATGCAAAAAAAGCTAAGCCGTACAGTATGCCTGCTTACGGGCATTAAAACGTTCAACCAAATCTTGAATCGCCTCTTCACAATAAGGGCGCAACCCGCTGGCGACCATCGTTTTACACCCGTGACCGACGCGCTTATCGCCGACCATAAAATCAAACGAGAGATCGACCTTGCCCCGTTTGCCGCTGACACTCATGGTCGAGCTAGAAAGGGCAACTTCTGCCGAGCTTATTTGTAAATCATCAAACGACAGACTCATGCTCTCATACATCACCAGCGGACGATCGGTATTGATCATCATCTGTTGCTCACGCATCAATGGCACCATGATATGGGGAAAGTTTTTACCTGAAAACTGTACATAGTGCTGAGCAATTTCGTTAGCAAGCGCAGGGTCGTGTCGCACAGCACCGCGGCGGGTCAGGGTAAGATAGAGCTTTTGGTTTTCATCGACCACAGTGACTTCATGCTCGGTTTCGACAATCTTTAATGGCGTGTTCGCACTGATCATGCCATTAAAATGAATCTGAATATGCTCACTGATCCCAATCTTTGCAAGCAAAATAGAGAGCAGAAGATCGCCGGGTACACAAAAGCGTGATGCCTCAGTATCGTGGATAGGGTTAAAGTCACCGGCAACACGTTTAGCAAAGTCACTGGCTTGCTGGCGAGTAAAAAGCAGTTTTCCGTCCTGCTCACTATAATAACGTTCAAGTTGCATAATTGTTAACAAAAGCGATAAACAAGTGAGTATTGTAACCCAAGCGGACCGATTGATTGGTCTAGCCAGTCGTTGCATTAGCGGTTCGTGATCGCGGTCGAGCATTTTTTCCCAAGGAAACCATTTCGCGACCAAGGTCTAAAGCCACCATGCTTCAAAGGTTTCAATTTGGGTGTTATAAATGAAGGTGTTAGATAAAAATTCAAGGATGGGCTATGACATTTCCCTACCGACACATTGTTGTGCTTACCGGCGCGGGCATTTCTGCAGAGTCGGGTATTCGTACCTTTCGTGACCAAGATGGCCTGTGGGAAGAGCACCATATTGAAGATGTCGCGACGCCAGAAGGCTTTGCGCGTAATCCGCGATTGGTTCAGCAGTTTTATAATGATCGCCGTCGCCAGCTGCAATCCGGTGTGTTACCCAATGCAGCGCACGACGCGTTAGCCCGTCTTGAAAAAGAGAGTGATGCCACCGTGCTGGTGGTCACGCAGAATATTGACGATCTTCATGAGCGTGCTGGCACTCAGCGCATCATTCACATGCATGGCGAACTCCTCAAAGCACGCTGTAGCCACTCGCAACAGACTATTGATTGGGTAGGGGATATTACTGAGGCTGATCACTGTCATTGCTGTCAAATGCCAGCCCCCCTTCGTCCTCATGTGGTTTGGTTTGGCGAGATGCCACTGGGGATGGGACAAATCCATGATGCACTCACCCAAGCTGATTTATTCGTCTCTATTGGGACGTCTGGTGCAGTCTATCCCGCGGCGGGATTTGTACATGAAGCGGCGATGCATGGGGCTCACACCATTGAAATCAACTTGGAGCCCAGTGCGGTTGAAAGTGAGTTCAGTGAACGCCGTTACGGCAAAGCCAGCACGCTCGTACCGGCGCTGGTGGATGAAATCCTCGCCCTTGAACAGTAAAAAGGGGCCCTCAGGCCCCAATGTCTCGTTATTACATCCCCGCCTTTAAGCGCTGGAAATAATCTTCGTACAAGCGGTTGGCATCACCGACCGCGTTTTGCCATTCACCGGCCTGCATCACCGCTTTCGGTGGGTAAATATTAGGATCATTTTTAAAGGAAGCCGGTAACAGCGGATAAGCCGCTTTAACGGGTGTTGGGTAGCCAATGTCGAGTGCGAGCTTCGCCGCGTTTTCTGGACGCAGCAAGAAGTCGATCATCTTATGCGCAGCATCGACATGTTTAGCGTTGGCTGGAATGGCAAGGCTATCCATCCAAAAGATAGCGCCTTCTTCTGGCCAAACAATCTCAATGGGAGCGCCTTCCTGACGGGCCATATAGGCAGAGCCATTCCAAAGCATCCCCAAGGTGACTTCGCCGGCAAGGTAGGGGTTGGCAGGGAAGTCGGAGTTAAATACCAATACATTTGGCATGAGTTCACGCAGCGCCTCGTAGGCGGCTTTGATCTCATCCGGATTGGTGGTATTAGCTGAATAGCCCAGCTTACGCAGTGCGATGTGGAAGAGCTCGCGCGCGTCATCCATCATCAGCAATTGCCCCTGCCATTTCGGATCCCACAGATCGGCCCAGCGAGAGACAGCGCTGCTATCCATAAAATCAGTGTTGACTCCAATGCCCGTTGCTCCCCAGATATAAGGGATAGAGTATTGGTTATCAGGATCAAAGGGTTTGTTCAGGTTATCCGGGTCAAGGCCGTCAAAGTGGCTTAATTTGGTCTTATCCACTTTTTGTAGCATGCCTTCCTGACGCATTTTGGAGACGTAATAGGTTGAGGGAACAACCAAATCATAGCCTTCAGGATGCGTCTTTAATTTCGCATACATGGTCTCATTGGATTCATAGGTGGAATACATGACTTCAATACCGGTTTCTTCGGTAAATTCTTCTAGCACGGATGCTGGAATGTATTCGGACCAGTTGTAAAAGTAGAGAACATCATCTTCAGCCGAAGCCGTTGATGGGACCAGTGACGCACCCAGCAGCGCCAACGCAGAGAGTGAAGACCATTTGGTCATGGTGAAAACTCCTAGACATTACAGACAACAGGAAGCGGGCTGCCAGCGGGGTAGCAGCCCGAGGAAAGGTTTATTTTAGTCGATCTTTAGCCAGCCATTGTGAGCACATGACTAAGACGAGCGATACCATTAGCATGATGGTCGCTAAGGCATTGACTTCGGGTGAGACGCCAACTTTAACCATTGAGTAGATTTTCAAGGGTAAAATTTCATAGCTTGGGCCCGTTACGAAAGAGCTGACAATCACATCATCCAAGGAGAGTGTGAAACTCAGTAACCAGCCTGCGCCCACCGCAGGTGCGGCCAGGGGCAGTATGATTTTGGTCAGAATGACCCACTCACTGGCGCCCAAATCACGTGCCGCCTCAAGCATTTTGACATCGAAGCCATTTAAGCGGCTGTACACGGTGACCACCACGAACGGCAGACAAAAGGTGATGTGCGAGAGCAGTAAGGTAAGAAAGCCCAATTGTGCGCCCATCAAGACAAATAATGCCAACAATGAAATGGCCATCACGATATCAGGTGACATCATCACCACGAACAGCATACCATTGACGAATTGCTTGCCACGAAAGCGATAGCGGAACAGCGCAACCGCCGTAAGGCTACCGATGATGGCAGCTGCAGAGGCAGAGAAAATCGCGATGGTGAGCGAGTTCCCTGCCGCCTGAACCAAGCTGTCATTGTTGATAAGCTGCTCATACCATTTCCAAGTAAAGCCTTTCCAGTTCATCCCAAACTTGCTGGCATTAAAGGAATTCACAATCAATATAATGA